>DASUUP010000318.1:0-13537 GCA_036373995.1 Acidimicrobiia bacterium | reverse complement strand
TCCTCCTCGAGGGTTCGGCGCCAGTGAGATGATGGATCTCGAGCGAGTCCTCGCCTTCCGCGTCGGTGGCGAAGACGCCGAATCCGGTGCGATCGAGCAACGCAGGCTCGCGCACCCTCACCGCCGAGTCTGCGACCAGCGCACGCGCCGGCCCCTCACGATGGGTCAGCCAATAGCCGTTCCCCCTCCATGTCACCAGGCTGGCGTCACCGCCATGATCGGGGCTGGGCCGACTCAGGTTCTTGGCGGACTTCGCCTGGAACGCCTCCGGCTCCGCCCCGGGAGTGGATACCTCGATCTCACGCGGCTCCCCGGACAGGTCTTCCAGGAGGAAGATCCTCCCCCGACTGTGCCATACGACCCGACGTCCGTCCGTGGCGGCATCCCGCACGTAGCCCTGATCCGGTCCCTGGTGGGTCACCTGACGCGGCTCTGACGCGCCATCGGGGACCTCATCGTCGAACACCCAGAGGTTGGCTTGCTCGTTGGCCTCCTCGGCGGAGCCGGGGACCCGGCCAGCACGATCTGAGACGAAGGCGAGACGCCCCTCCACCCACATGGGATCGACCAACGATGCAGGCTCGTCAGCCAGCAGCTGCGTCCAGGTGCCTTCGCCGGCCGTGTCCATCCACAGACGGGGCGCAGACCCGCCGCGATAGCGCTTCCATTGCGCCGGAGGCCGCGAGCCCGGCGTGCTCAGGGCGACCGCTCCGCTCTCACTCTCGGCTATCCCCCAGGCCGGCCCGTAGCGCAAGCGCTCGACCGAGCCGTCGAGCCCGACAGCCTTGACAACGGTGTGTCGCAGGTTGAACTCCCCGGCATGGGATGCAACGAGCACCCGCCCGCCGCTCGTCCAGCCGAGGACCAGGGTGTTCTTCCCGCCCCACCAGGTCAGACGTCGCGCTGCTTCGTCGCCATCGACGGAGATCACATAGGCCTCCGGATGGCCGTCACGAAAAGAGATGAAGGCGATGTGTGCGCCGTCAGCCGAGAAGCGCGGGGTGCGGACCGGTTGCCGGTCATCGGTCAGACGCCAGGCGCGGCCCCCTTCGATCGGAGCCAGCCAAACGTCATCGGCGGCTATGAAGGTGACCAGGTCTTCATGGATGTCTGGATAGCGAAGGTAGGAGCTCACGCGCTCACGTTACCGCCACTCCCACCCCGGGCTCGGGGCGCGTCCGTCAACGAACGATCTCACCGAGAGCGGCAATCCGCGGCATGTGAGCCTGCCCGGCCACCGCTAGCTTGAGGTCATGGCATACACCGCCGTGGAACTGATCGAGCGCAAACGGGATGGGGGCACACTGAGCCCCGAGGCGATCGAGTGGCTCATCTCCGCCTATACCGAGGGGAGCGTCCCCGACTATCAGATGTCGGCGATGGCCATGGCCATCCTGTTCAACGGTCTGAACGCCGGCGAGCTCGCCACCTGGACCGAGGCCATGCTTCGCTCCGGAGATGTGATGGATTTCTCCGACATCCCGGCCAGAAAGGTCGACAAGCACTCGACCGGAGGAGTCGGTGACAAGATCTCGATCCCTCTGGCCCCGCTGGTGGCCTCTTGTGGTGTCGCAGTGCCGATGATGTCGGGCCGCGGTCTCGGACACACCGGTGGCACGCTCGACAAGCTGGAGTCGATCCCAGGCTTCACGACAGGACTGGACCCGGAACGGTTCGGTGACATCCTGAGGAAGCACGGTCTCGTCCTGGCAGGCCAGTCGGAGACCTTGGCTCCCGCTGACCACAAGCTCTATGCCCTCAGGGACGCCAGCGGCACGGTCCCGTCCATACCCCTCATCGCCAGCTCCATCATGTCGAAGAAGCTGGCCGAGGGGCTCGACGGGCTTCTTCTCGATGTCAAGACAGGCTCAGGAGCATTGATGAAGGACATCGACCAGTCCCGGGAGTTGGCGCGCACGATGGTTGGCATCGGCGAGTCGCACGACGTCAACACCATTGCATTCATCACTTCGATGGAGCAGCCCCTGGGCAGCGAGGTGGGGAACGCCAATGAGATCAAGGAGTCCATCGACGTCCTTCGCGGCGAGGGGCCCGACGACGTCACGGAGCTCACCATGGCGTTTGCAGAGGCCATGCTCATTCTTGGGGGCATCGCCGGAGGTCGAGAGCGGCTGAACCGGGCGATCGAATCAGGCGACGCGCTCGCCAAGTTCATCGAGGTCACGATCGCCCACGGGGGCGACCCCAAGGTGATAGAAGACCCCTCTCTCTTGGCCAGATCTCCAAACGAGGCGGTGATCGCCGCCCCGTATGACGGTTACGTGACCGGTTGCGACGCTCTCACGATCGGTTCGGCGTCCGTCCGGCTCGGCGCTGGTCGCGCCTTGAAGGACGACACCATCGACCCCGGAGTCGGCATAAGCATCACTGCCAAACTCGGGGCGAAAGTCTCAGCAGGGGATCCCTTGGCGGTGGCCCGGTACTCCGATGAGACGCGTTGGGCCGCGCAGAGACGTCATCTCGCCTCGGCGTGGGAGATCTCCGAAGAGCCGGTGCAACCTCTGCCTCTGGTCGTCGAGCGCATCGACGCCATCATATTTTGAGCGCGGATTCAATAGTTCGCGCTCTGGTTACCATCGCCACGCAATCAACCCACAGGAGAATGCGGATATGAAGGTCGTCGTCTGCGTCAAGCAGATTCCGGACCCCGCCACCCCCTATTCGTTGGAGGAAGGCACCCATTGGCTGATTCGTCCGGCCGAACAAGTGCTCGATGACACCGATCGATACGGGGTGGAGATGGGGTTGCAGCTCGCCCAGGCCAATGAAGGGACGGTTGCGCTGGTGAGCATGGGCCCGAGTGGGAACGCTCAGGGGATCCGTCAGGCGCTTGCGATGGGTGCCGACAAGGCTGTGATCATCGAGGACGACGGTCTGCGCGGGTCGGATGCGTTGACGACGGCGCGGGTGCTGGCCAAGGCGATCGAAGGTGAGGGATACGACCTGGTGATCGCCGGCACCGAGTCGACGGACGGGTATGCGGGAGTCGTTCCTCAGATGCTGGCGGAGTTGTTGGGTGTTCCGGCGTTGACGTTTGCGACATCGGTGGAGGCCGACGGGGGTGCTGTGACCATTCACCGGCAGACGGTCGACGGCTATGACGTGGTGGTGACCGACCTCCCCGCCGTGGTTTCTGTGACCGCCGGCGTGGTGGAGCCCCGGTACCCGACGTTCAAAGGAATCATGGACGCCAAGAAGAAGCCGGTGGAAACGGTTTCCCTGTCAGATCTCGGCGTCGAGACCAACGAGACACAGCAGGTCGCCTCGATCACGGAGGCTCCTGAGCGACAAGCGGGGCGCAAGATCGAAGACGAGGGAGAGGCGTTCTCCGAGATTGTCGCCCTCCTCGAGGAGAGGAAGGTGATCTGAGATGGCGAAGGTATGGGCATTCGTCGAAGAGACCAATGGCGCCCCCTCGTCACTCGGGCTGGAGTTGTTGACCAAAGCACGCGAGCTCGGTGAGGTGACGGTCGTCTATCTCGGTGCCGGTGGCGACGATGCGTTCTCTGTTCTGGGCGACCATGGAGCGGCAGCGGTTCTCCACGCAAACGCCGGTGACCGTCTCCCGTCGGCGCCCCTGGCGGCGGCACTCGCCGAGAGGGCCGCTGCCGACTCCCCGGAGCTGATCCTGCTGGGTCAGGCATACACCGACCGTGACGTGGCGGGACGTCTCGCCGCCCGTCTCGGTGTTGGAGTCCTCTCCAATGCTTCAGACGTGCGTCTCACAGACGAGGGCGTCGAGACGGATCACGAGATCTTCGGCGGGGCGCAGGTCGCCACCGCGGCGATGACCGGGGGGCCGCACATCGTGCTGGCACGACCCAAGTCGTTCCCCGCCGAGCCCACAGGCGGAGGGGCTCCCACCGTCGAGACGCTCGAACTGCCGGACGTAGGCACGTCGGAGGCGAAGGTCACCGAGTCACACGTCGAAGAAAGGGAAGGCCCTCAGTTGGGAGACGCCGCCGTCGTGGTCTCCGGGGGTCGCGGGCTCGGCTCGGCCGACGCCTATGAGCTGATCGAGAAGCTGGCCAAACCGTTGCGCGCCGCCACCGGCGCCACCCGGGCCATCGTCGACGCCGGATGGGTGCCATATGCCAAGCAGGTGGGGCAGACCGGAAAGACGGTCAAACCCGACGTGTACATCGCAGCCGGCATCTCCGGCGCCATGCAGCACCTGGTCGGCATGAAAGACTCCGGCACCATCATCGCCATCAACAAAGATCCCGACGCGCCCATCTTCTCGGTGGCCGACCTCGGCATCGTCGGAGACGTGCACAAGGTCCTCCCCCAGTTGATCGAGGCGTTGGCGAACCGCTAGGGGTCAGTCGATCTCGTCGAGCCTCACCGCGACCAGCCGGGCGAGCAGCTCTCTGGGAGGTGGGGAGTCGGGTGGGAACTTGAGGGTGCCCTTGGACCACTCATAACCCTCGATCTCGTTGACGAGACGGGTCAGCACCCCACTCGAGTGCGGGAAGTAGCTGCAGTGGTTCTTGTAATAGGCGTAGCCGGCAACCGGCTTGCTCCCGACCTTGAACGCCGGCATGCCATAGGAGATCGTCTCGGTGGCGTCGGGGAGCAGTTCGCGCAACGTCTCTCGGATCTCGCTCAGCGTGCTCCGGTGGGGTTGGGGTGCCTTTTCGATGTACTTGTCGACGGCGGCGCGATCGGACATCAGTCTCCCACGTCGGCCGGCTCGGACACATCGACTATCACCTCTGACGGATGATCGACATCACCTCTGGGCTCGATGAGCCAGAAGTCGTCGAGGCCGTGATCGGCCTCCAATAGCTTGCCGGCGGCCGCGCTCCCGGTGCGGTCGTAGTGCTCTTCCAAAAGCGAACGCAGCATGTCCAACTCCGTGCCGACCGGTCGGCGAATGCCCGGAGCGGTCTCGGCAAGCTTGGCCTTGAGCGCCAGTCTTGGATCCCACACCAGCGCCATCCCACCGGTCATACCTGCAGCGAAGTTGCGGCCGACCTCACCGAGCACCACTACCAGGCCACCGGTCATGTACTCACATCCGTGGTCGGAGACACCTTCGACGACGGCCGTGGCACCGGAGTTGCGAACGGCGAATCGCTGACCGGTCCGACCGGCCAGGAACACCTTCCCACCGGTCGCTCCGTAGAGGACAGCATTGCCGGCCGCGTGGGGGGCACCACTCCCTCGCGGCGGAGTGACCGACACGGTGCCACCGGCCATCCCTTTGGCGACGTAGTCGTTGGCCGGCCCGCGAAGGTCGAGGGATACCCCGTTGATCAACCAAGCACCGAAGCTCTGCCCGGCGGTGCCGTTGAAGCGAATCTTGACGGTGTCCTCGGGCAAGCCGACGTCCCCGTGAATGGCGGCGATCGCACCCGAGAGCCTGGCTCCCACGGTGCGGTCGGTGTTCTCGATTGGATAGATGAGCTCGACCGGTTGACCCGACTCGACGGCATCCTGGGTGTCGGCGGCGATCCGCTCGGAAAGACGCGAGTAAGGATGGGGCGTGTAACCCTCATGGCGTCGCCGACCCTGAGCGCTGATCAGCATGGCGGCGAGATCGCCGGCGAGGGGGTGGCCGGAGTCGATCGGGCGGAGAAGATCGGCCCGTCCGATGATCTCGTCGAGGGTGCGGGCACCCAAAGCAGCCATGTGTCGGCGGATCTCCTCTGCCAGATGGCGGAACAGGGTGATCACCTGGTCCACAGAGCCGGTGTACTTGGCACGAAGCTCCAGGTCCTGGGTGGCAATACCCACCGGGCAGGTGTTGAGGTGGCATTGCCGAACCATCTTGCACCCGAGAGCGAGCAGCGGAAGCGTCCCGAACCCGAATCTCTCGGCACCGAGAAGGGCGGCGACGATCACGTCGCGACCGGTCCTCAGTCCTCCGTCGGTCTCCAGGATGACCTTCGAGCGCATGCCCTTTGAGACCAGGGCCTGGTGTGCCTCGGCTACGCCGAGCTCCCAGGGCGACCCAGCGTGCTTGATGGAGACGAGAGGAGAGGCACCGGTTCCTCCTTCGGATCCCGAGACTGTGATCACATCGGCATCCGCCTTGGCCACGCCGACGGCGATGGTGCCGACGCCGGGCTCACTCACCAGCTTGACCGAGACACGGACGGTGGGCTTGAACGACTTGAGGTCGTATATCAGCTGGGCCAGGTCCTCGATCGAGTAGATGTCGTGGTGTGGCGGCGGTGAGATCAGGGTGACCCCGGGCTCGGTGTGACGGAGCCGGGCGATCTCGTCCGACACCTTGTGGCCGGGGAGCTGTCCGCCTTCACCGGGCTTGGAGCCTTGGGCCATCTTGATCTGCAGTTCCTCCGCCGAGCTCAGATAGGCGGGCGTGACACCGAAACGGCCCGATGCGACCTGCTTGATGCCGGAGTTCCTGGGTGTTCCGAACCTGTCCGGATCCTCACCACCCTCACCGGAGTTGGACAGCCCTCCTATGGAGTTCATGGCCTCGGCAAGCGTCTCGTGCGCCTCTTGGGAGAGGGCGCCCAACGACATGGCTGCGGTTACGAAGCGGCGCATGATGCGTTCCGCCGGCTCCACCTGGTCGACCGGGATAGGCTCGACGTCGACGAAAGTCAGGAGGTCACGCACCAACGCCGGCGCCCGGTCGCCGATGGTGCTCAGATACTTCTCCCAGGCCTCCCCATCGCCCGACCGCACCGACTTCTGCAGGTCGAGGACGATCTTGGGACCGGTGATGTGGAACTCCTCACCCCGGCGGTGCTTGTAGAAGCCGCCCGGCATCGGCTCGCCCGCGGGGTAGGTGGCGTGTGCCTGGAGCGCCTGGCTCGCAAGGTGGGTGAAGCCGACGCCGCGGAGACGACGCGGTGCGTTGCGGAAGGCCCGATGGCAGACGTTTTCGGAGAGACCCATGACCTCGAAGAGCTCGGACCCCCGGTACGCGGCGAGAGTGCAGATGCCCATCTTCGACATGATCTTGAGCAGCCCGGTCTCGATACCTGACCTGTAGTTCTCCTGGGCCGACACCGGGTCGACGTCGATCATCCCGGACCGTGCCAGATCGATGACCTGGTCGATGGCGAGATAAGGGTTCACCGCGGATGCGCCAAAGCCGATGAGTGCCGCGATGTCATGGGCGTCCCGTGGCTCTCCCGAGACCACGACGAGGGAGACAGCTCCACGCAGACCCTCGTCGATCAGGTGATGATGCACGGCTCCGACGGTGAGAAGGATCGGGATGGGCGTTTCAACGGCACTGGTCTCACGGTCGGAGAGGACCAGGATCGAGGCGCCCAGCCGTACCGCGTCGACTGCTTCCGCGCAGATCTCGTCGATGCGCTGTTTCATCCCATCGGGACCCTGGGTCGTCTCCCACGTGGCTGCGATCCAGTGGGAGAAGAACCGGCGATCCCCTGTGCGCACGATGGAGTTGAGCTCCTCGTCCGAGAGGATCGGGCTGGCCAACTCGATTAGATGTGCCCGGCTCGGGGAGTCCTCCAGCAGTGAGCCGCGGCGACCCAGCTGGATGCGCAACGACATGACCAGCTTCTCCCGAATCGGGTCCATCGGGGGGTTGGTCACCTGAGCGAACATCTGATGGAAGTAGCGGGTGAGACGTCTCGGCCGTTCCGCGAGGACGGCTAGACCTGTGTCGTCGCCCATCGAACCGGTGGGTGTGGTGCCCTGCGCCAATGGAGCGAGGATGAGACGTCGTTCCTCGGCGGTGTAGCCAAAGACCCTGGTCAGGGCGCCGGCATCGAAACGGTCGTCGTTGAGCGGGTCGAACGGCGCCTGGATGTGCAGAGTCTCGGTGTCCACCCAATCGGAGTACGGCATCGACCGAGCGAGCCTCTCCTTGACTTCATCGGAGCGACCGATCTCACCGGTCTCACCGTCGAAGTGAATGAGCTCACCCGGACCGAGCTGGCCGGTCTCCAAGGCATGCGCCTCCTCCTCCGGGCAGACACCGGCCTCCGAGGCGACGATGACGACGTCGGGCGTGATGGTCCAGCGAGCCGGGCGAAGACCGTTGCGGTCCATCCCGGCGAGGAGCGACGTGCCGTCGGTGGCGGCGATGGCGGCCGGGCCGTCCCAGGGCTCGGTCAGGAATGCGTGATACTCGTAGAAGGCGGTCAACTCCGGTGAGAGGTCGGACACGTTCTCCCAGGCAGCCGGGATCAGCATCTCCTTGACATGCGGCAGTGACCGACCGCTCTGCAGGAGCAGCTCGAAGGCGTTGTCGAGACTGGCCGAGTCGGACAGGTCGGGCTGGAGGAACGGGAAGACACCAGGAAGCCGCTCCCCCCAGACACCTGGCGTCGCCCCCCTCTCCCTGGCTTCCATCCACGAGCGGTTCGACTGGATCGTGTTGATCTCACCGTTGTGGGCGAGCGCACGGAACGGCTGGGCGTTGTCCCAGCTGGGGAAGGTGTTGGTCGAGAAGCGTTGGTGGAATATGGCGAAGGCGGTCTCGAAGTCGGGGTCGCGCAGGTCCCAGTAGAACCCGGCGATGCGACTGGCGGTGAAGAGGCCCTTGTAGACCACGGTGTGGCTCGACGCCGACGGGACGGAGAACCCCGGGTTGGCGCCACGCTCCATGCGCTTTCGGGCCAGGAACAGAGCGCGTTCGAACTCGTCTCCGGTGAGGTCCGACGTGACCACTGCCTGCTCGATGAGGGGCAGGACCTCACGTGCATGCTCGCCGAGGACCGTTGGGTCGATGGGGACCGAGCGCCACAGAATGAGTCGGATCCCCTCGGCTTCGAGTGCCTCTGTGACGAGAGAGCGGGAGGCGGCCGGATCGTCGGGTGGCAGGAAGCACATGACCACGCCGATGTGATCTGGGTCGATCTGCTTGCCACGTGCGGCCAGTTCCCGTGCGATCAGCTTGTGGGGTATCTGGGTGAGAAGGCCGGCGCCGTCTCCGGTTCCGTCGGCAGCCTTGGCGCCGCGGTGGTCGAGCCGTTGCAGGCACTCCACGGCGAGACGGGTCATGCGGAAGGATGCGACCCGATCCCGCGCAGCGATGAACCCGACGCCGCAGGCGTCGTGCTCGGGCCCGATTTGTATGCCGAAACGCTGCATATCGCCCTTGGGGGGAACTGCAGATCTTAGAGTCGTACGCCCCGATCTCCCGATTCGAGACTGTTACTGCGACCCTCGCCGAACTCAGGGCGCCAGACTTCGCTGAGCGGTGTCTGCGACCCTGGGTTGGCGTGATACCTCCCCGAGCCGGGTGTCGTCGTCTCGGGTCGAGCCAGAATGGCCCCATGCCGCGCCGACATCTCCTCTTCGTGCTCACTGGTGAGGTCGCTGACCAGGTGCAAGCCCACCGTCGCAAGTGGGACCCGGTCATGGCAGCCCGGATCCCTCCTCACGTCACATCGGTGTACCCCGAGGAAGTCAACGACGAAGAGCTGTTGATCGAGAGGACCAAAGAGGCGGCATTCCGAACCGCACCGTTCGAGGTGAGCCCGGCAGAGGTCGAGAAGTCCAACTTGGGCGGAGTCTGGTTCAGAGTCGTCGACCCGTCCGGGTCCTGGGCCGATTTCCGCGAATCTGTGCTCAGGGCACCCTTCAGACCTTATCCGGTGCCACCCCACATAACAGTCGTGCACCCCAGGACCTCACAGCGCGGCCCGGAGGCGCTGGCAGCCATGGGCGGAGTGCGGATCGAAGGACGAAGTCGGCTCGATGAAGTTCTCTACACGGAAACCGACAGGAGCGGAATGCGAGTGTTGCAGCGCTTCCGCTTGGCCGGGCGCCACGAGTGAGAAAGGTGTCCCGCTATCCGCTCGCAGGCCCTGCTGGCGGATAGTCCCTCTCCCCGGCCTCGATGGGAACCCGCAGCCAGTTGCTCACCGGTGGAAGCGGACATGAGAAGCCTTCGCCATAGACACACGACGGGTTGTAGGCGAGGTTGAAGTCGATGGTGACCGTGCCGTCATCGTTGGGCTCGAGGTCGAGGTACCGACCGGCCCCGTAGGTCGTCTTTCCTGAAGTAGCGTCGCGAAACGGGAGGAACAGCCCGGGGTGCCCCGTGTCGTAGAGAGTCAACTCGACGTCTTCACCCTCGACCTCCAGATTCACCTTCCCTGCGGTGGTATAGACCTTCTCGGCGTCGTCCGACGTGGGGATCCTCACCTCGGATCCGTCGCCCGGCTCCACTGGAACGGTGAACACGAGGTCGGGGTTGGGGCTGAAGTAGTCGAGACCGGTGAATCCGGAACGGTCACCGTGACCCAGCGGGGAATGGTGGCTGGTCCTGAAGAACTCGTCCTTGTCATCTCGGTACTCCAGCAGTTCTTGGGTGTTCATGTGCGTTGCAACCGACGTCCGGCATCACTGATTCCGCAACGCCGGATAGATCGGCGCCGGCTCGAGATCAGGCCACCTCCTCATCAAACCGGAAGTGAAGCCCGCCACCGCTTTGGCCACTGCCGTGAAGTCACCCGTCTCTCCGGCGGCGGCGACGAACCCACCGAACACGAGCAGAGTGTCGCCGACGGCCCTGGCGAACCTCTCACTCGGTTTCTCGCCGACACCCATTTGCCCGACATGGTCTCGCCATATGTGCGCCCAGCGGTTGAGAGCCCAATGTCCGGCTGCCGCCGCCCGGTGGCGATGGAAGATCCCGTCGTCCTCCGATTCCGGAATCGACTCGGCGACAGCAAGTCGATATGCGGTCTCCATCGCCAGCACGGCGTCCTCGGTGACCTCGCCGGTGGCCATGGTCTGAGGGAATCCGAGACGCGGGCCCACGACGTCGCACATGGCGTTGCGATAGACGGAGAACTCGAAGTCGATGAGACGAGAGCCCTCATCTGCCAACAGGACGTTGTGCGGTCCAGCATCGGCGTGTATCAGCGACCAGAACGGAGAGCCCTCGTGGATCAGCGTCTCCATTTCTACGACCTCATCCCAGAATCCGCCTCCTGGGATGATGCCCATGGCTCCCAAAGCGCGGAAGAAGACGTCATGACGATCTCGCTGATCGATCGTCGAGTCAGACAGAGGAGAGCGCGTGCCCACCCGCGTCTGGCGAGAGACGAAGGCCTCCTCATGACCCCGGGCAGCAGCATGCAGCTCTCCGAGTAGACGGCCCATACCTTCCAAACCCTGCCGTGCCGCCTCTGCATCGTCCTCCAGCAGGACGGTCTCGAGGCTTGGCCCGTCGCCCAGATCCGCGACGATTATCAGACGGGCGTGCCTGTCCGCCGTGATCAGAGTCGGAGAGACCTCCGCCCTGAGGCCGGCCAGGAAGTCGAGCGCAGCCCACTCGTTGAGAAACCTGGATGGCGGACCGGTGTGGTCAGGTTGGTCGAACTCGATGCTGGAGACGTGCTTGATGATCACCCGGGATGACGAATCCGAGCCGCGAGCGATGGCCCGGACCACCGAGTTGCCGCTTTCGAGCGCTACTGCGTCGGACAATGCGACATCGTGACCCAGATGGGCGGTGAGCAACCGGGCGGCTGTGGCGACGAGACCATCGACATCGGGCATGGCAGCCATAATCGTGGTCGATGGCCGGATACAGCGGAACACCGCTCGCCGAAAAGCTCGGGATCAGGGAGGGCATGACTGTCGGCATGCTCAACGCACCGAACTACTTCGACTTCGACCTCGGTGACCTGCCTGCCGACGTCGAGCTGTTACGAGACTCCGATCCCGAGGCGGCGGACATCTACCTCATCTTCGCTGCCCGCGCCGCCGAGGCGGAGCGGGGATTCGAGAGGGCGATCACGCATCTGCCGGCCGATGGGGCCATCTGGATCGCCTGGCCCAAGAAGTCATCCGGAGTGGAGACGGACCTCACCGAGAACATGCTGCGCGACCTGTTTCTCCCCTCGGGGATGGTCGACAACAAGGTCTGTGCCATCGATGAGACCTGGTCGGGTCTCCGCTTCGTGGTTCGCAAGGAGAACCGGCCGGATTGGCCTCTGTCTAGAGACCGAACCTGAACGGGAGCAGCTCGTCGAGAGTGTGCACTCGCACCTCTGATCCCTCTCCCGCCGTCACGATGACGTTCTCGACGTCGAACTCGGACATGATCTGACGACATCGGCCACACGGATATGCACCGTCGGTGTCCTCTGCGTCGATGCAGGCCACGGCGACGGTGTCGATCTTGCGGACACCGTGGGCGACGGCGGCGTTGATCGCCGTTGCCTCAGCACACGACGACGCGGGATATGCGGCGTTCTCGACGTTGGCCCCGGTGAACACCTCACCGTCGGAGCCGACGACCACGGCACCGACACGGAACTTCGAATAGGGCGAGTAGGAGCCTTCGGCAGCGGCACGGGCCGCCTCTACCAGTTCTGTCGTGTCCATCGTCATGCCATCAAAGAGTCCACGAAGCCAACCGGCTCGAACTCTCGAAGATCGTCGAGGCCCTCGCCCACTCCAACGAACTTGACCGGCACACCCAGCGTCCGCTCCACGGCGATCACGATGCCACCCCGGGCCGTGCCGTCCAGCTTCGTGAGGACGATACCGGAGATGGGAACGGCTTCTTTGAACTCACGCACCTGCGTCAGACCGTTCTGGCCGGCGGTGGCATCGAGGACCAACAGCACTTCACTGCCGGAGTCACCACCCGCAACCCGGTGGATCTTCTGCAACTCGGTCATCAGGTTCTTCTTGCCGTGGAGGCGGCCGGCAGTGTCGATGACGACGACGTCCACCCCCCTGGCACGCGCCGAATCCACCGTGTCGTATGCAACGGAAGCCGGGTCGCTTCCCTCTTGTCCTCGAACGACTCTCACGCCGAGGCGGTCTCCCCAGGTCTCCAACTGCTCGGCGGCGGCGGCGCGGAAGGTGTCGGCTGCGCCGAGAGTCACGGACCGGCCCTGGTCCTGGAGCCGTTTGGCCAGCTTGGCGATGCTCGTCGTCTTGCCGGTGCCGTTGACCCCCACCACGAGGATGACGGCAGGAACACCGGTGAGGGTCAGCTCACGGTTCTTCCCGGCCAGCTCCTCCTTGAGGGAGTCGGCGATGGCGGCCCGTGCCTCGTCGACGGTGTCCGGTCGGGCCTCTCTTGCCCTGGAGACGATGTCGTCTGCCGCCTCCACCCCCACATCCGCGGCGATCAGAGCTTCTTCTATCCCGACCCAGGTCTCCGAGTCGAGTGAGGTGCCGAGCGCCTTGCGAATCGCAGCTCCGAGACCGGTGCGCGGCGGCGGACCGGGAGCTTCGGTGGCCACCGTGTCGGTGTCGGGCTTGCGACGAAGGACCAGAAACCCGACCAGGATGGCGACAGCCACAGCGACGGCCAGTACGACGGGGAGGTTGCTATCCATCTGGCCGTTGAATCTAGGGATCTAGGCGATGTTGTCGGAGACGACTGCAGCTCTCATGTCTTTGCGAATCGCCTGGGAGGATCCGCCCGGCTCCATGGTCACCCCGTAGAGAACGTCGGCGGCCTCCATGGTCTGCTGCTGGTGGGTCACGATTATGAGCTGGGCGCGCCGGCGGAACTCGTCGACGATGCGGAGGAAGCGCCGCAAGTTGGAGTCATCGAGAGCAGCCTCGACCTCGTCGAGGACATAGA
>DASUUP010000317.1:0-2528 GCA_036373995.1 Acidimicrobiia bacterium | reverse complement strand
CCTTGTCGTCCCGGAGGGCTATCACCACGTGATCGGAAGCGTCGAGAATGCGCAGCATCGTCTCGGGTGACGGTGGGTCGGGCCATCCGTCGAAGAAGCCGCCGTCGAGTTGGTCGGCTATCAGTCCGTCGGCCGTGGTCCGGTATTCGAGTGTCGTCATGTCCCTATCTTGTCTAGCAGCCGGTACAGATGTGAAGCCGGGGTGAGGAACCAGGGCTTGCCCCCTGTGTAATAGAACCGGCCGTTGTGTGCGATTTGGCTGTAGACACTGGGCGGATCCTCCCCCAGGAGCATGCCGGCGAGCTCGTGCCCCAGCTGACAGGAGAGACCGACACCGTGGCCGGCATAGCCGACCGCGTACCAGGCCCCGTCGATACGCCCGATGTGGGGCGTGAGATCGAAGGGGACGGCGAGCTTGCCACCCCAGACATGGGTGATCTCGACATCTTCCAGGTCGGGCCAGTAGCCCACCAGCGCCGAGCGGAGATCGGCGGCCGAGTCCTCGAGGTCGAGCCCGGCGTGGAGGCTCCGCCGTCCTCCGAGGAGGATGCGGTGGTCGTGGGTGCGTCTCATGTAGTGGAGGAGTCGCTTGCGCGTGTATGTCATCGCCCCCGACGGAAACACCTTGCGGGCTCTCTCTTCGCCGAGCGGCTCGGTAACGATGATGTAAGAGCCGATGGGCACGACTAGGCGGGCCAGCTCCTTGCTCGGCTGGCGGGTCGTGTAGCCGTTGGTGGCCAGGATCACTTCGCGGGCACCGATCGGGCCCTGGGTGGTCCGGACACGCATACCTGAGGAGCTCTTCTCCATTGCCGTCGCCGAGCATTGGTCGACGAGTGCCGCGCCCTGCGACCTGACTTCGGCCGCCAAGCCGAAGGCGAGTCGGGCGGGATGAACCCCGAACCCCTCCGGCTCGAACATGGCCACGTTGAAGCTGTCACCGCCGACCAACTCCGAGATGGTTCGAGCATCGTGGACTCGCCACTCCACTCCGAACTTCTCCCGATACCAGGCGACGGTTCGGTCGAACTCCTTCAGCTTCTTTGCCCCTCGGCCCAAGGCGGCCATCCCCGATTCGTGGGTGAGGGCGTCGATATTCGGGCGTTTGGCGAGCTCACGGACCAGCTCGACCGACCGGACGGTCGACTCCCACATCTCGTGGGCGATCTTGGGGCCATACACGGCATAGACCGTGTCGATGCCGGCCTTGACGTCGGGAGACACCATGCCGCCGTTGATCGACGATGCCCCGCCGGCGATCTCGCCGGCGTCGATGATCGTGACCTGCTCACCTGAGGCCGAGAGGCGCGAGGCCGCAGAGAGGCCAGTCAACCCCGAACCAACGATCAGGTAGTCGGTCTGCTTGGGAAGATCAGACGTGAGGCCCTCCGGCCGCGGGTGGTCGTCCACCCAGAAGGGCACCTGCTTCACAGGCTGCGCAACCCCGCTTCGAACATCGAGGCCATCTCCTCGACCTGGTCCTTGGTCATGGTCAGCGGGGGAGACACCTGGAGACCCCCGCCGCCGACAGCACGGGTCAACACGCCCGCCTCACGGCAAGCCGTGGCCGCACGAGCCGGCAGAGTGTCGTCATCGCCGACCTCGAGTTGGACCGCAGCGAGGGCGCCGACGCCACGTCGGACACTGGCGACCACGTCGAAGTCCTCCAGCGGGACGAGGGCGTCGTAGATCTCGGCTTCGAGGTCGGCCGCCCTCTGGATCAGGCCCTCCCGCTCCAGGATGTCCATCACTACCAGACCGGCGACACAGGCCGTCGTATGGCCGGAGTAGGTGTAGCCGTGGCGGAAGACGAGCCCCGGAGTGTTGAAGAAAGGCTCTGCGATGTGCGGTGCAGCGATGACACCGCCCAGCGGGGCGTAACCGCATGTCACGCCCTTGGCGAAAGTGATCAGGTCGGGCTCGAGGGCGAACCTGTTGGCCGCGAACCAGTCGCCGACTCGGCCGAATCCGGTGATGACCTCGTCTGAGATGTATAGGCCGCCCGCCTGGCGTATCGACTCCCTGACACTGCCCAGGTAGTCCGGGGTCACGGGTCGGATCCCTCCGGCTCCGATCACAGCCTCGACGAAGATGCCTGCGATCCGGTCAGCTCCGGCGTGATCGATCGCCTTGTCGACAGCCTCCTCATCGTCGTAGGGGACCGTGACGATGTCGGAGACCAGGTCTCCACCGTATCCAACGCGATTCGGCTCCATTCCGCCGAGGGTGGTGCCGTAGGTATGCATGCCGTGGTAGGCCCATTCCCTGGCGATGAAGACGGTCCGCTCGGGTTGGCCGATGGCATTGAAATACCGACGCGCCATCTTGGCGGCGGTGTCGACGGCATCGGAACCTCCCGACCCGAAGAACACCTTGGAGCCCGGGTTGGGAGACACGGATGCGATTCTCTCGGCGAGCTCGAGTGGAGGCCGGGTCGCGTAGTCGATGAAGGCATGAAAGGCAGGCAGTTTTCGGGCCTGGGCATCCATGGCGTCGGTTATCTCGTCACGTCCGTAGCCGACGTTCAT
>DASUUP010000316.1:0-5301 GCA_036373995.1 Acidimicrobiia bacterium | reverse complement strand
GTTGCAGGGAGGTTCGATGAACGCGCCATTGATGATCGCCGTCGCCAACAGGCTGGTCGAGCGGGGCCATGCGGTCCTCCGTTTCAACTTCAGGGGGACAGGCTCCAGCACCGGCTCACATGACTACGGGAAGGATGAGCTACACGACGTTTCGGCGGCCATCGAGGTTGGCCGGGAGAGGGACCTCCCGCTGGGCATCGCCGGATGGTCGTTTGGAGCCTGGACCGCTCTCCGTTGGCTCGCCGAGGTCGGGGAGGCCATGCCTTATGTGGGCATCGCCCCGGCGACCTCTGAGTTGCCCGACGAGCTCCCCCCGGGACCGAAGCGCTTCATCCTGGGGACTCGGGAGCAGGTTGTCGATTCGGATGCGCTGATCTCATACGCCCGTGATCAGGGCATCGATGTGGTCCTCACACCTGGCGACCACTTCTTCCACGGCCGCGGAGACCGGATCGGCGACCTGGTCGGCCAGGGTCTGGAGGACGTGTGATGCAGTCAGGTTGACCGTTCTGTGAAGGTTTGTCACGCGTGACGCGTGACAAACCTTCACAGAACGGGTTTGAAACCCCTGTTCCGGGCCTCGAGGATGGTGTCGGGGGCGAACGACTGGACCAGCAGACGTTCGACCAGCTGATCCGACTCGATGCGCTCGCTCAACTCGTCGAACTGGAGGTCGTCGTCGCAGTCGTAGACCCGCATCGTGTCCTTGGTGCCGACGAACCGATAGTCCTCGAATCGGGACAGTCGGTTCACTCGCCGTTCTCCTCCTCGATCCCGGTGGAGATCTCGGCCGAGCACATCGGGCAGGTCACGGTGGCGACTTTCCCGACGATGAAGGTGAACTCACATTCGGGACACTCGATCTTCGGCATCGGCTCCTCTTGCCTCGGAGGCGGCGGCGCCTGTGGCGCTCCCCCGCCGGGCACGACACCAGGAGCTGTGGGGTAGCCACCCATCCCGCCGCCTTGCGGCGGAGGCGCCGCCTGTTCCCCAGCCGGAGGCGCTTGGCCCCCGGCCCCGTTCCTCACGACGTTGACCGAACCGCAGACCGGGCAGGCAAACCGCCCGGCCCCCGCAACTTCGAACTGTGTGCGGCAAGAACCGCATCGAACCCTCATTCCTCTTCTCCTACTGGATCTCCAACCGCCCCGATAGCCACGAGGTAGTTCGCCTCGAGACGGAGCACTTCTTCAATCTGGTCATGAGAGTAGGACACGCCGTGCTTCGTGTGAATCTGGGTCGCTATGTAGTCGACAGACAACGCGTGCCCCCCGGCGACCGTCTCCACTGGGTTCCTCCGGTCGTCCTGGGCCAGACCCTGGAGGTAGAAGACCTCCCATTCCAGGATGCGACGGATGTCGGCATTTCTCAGACCACTGTCCTCGGGGAGTCTCTCCGCGATGTGTTTGACCGCATCGTTGACCACGTACTCGAGGGGCTCATACGACGGTCGTCGTTTCGCCTCCTGCCAGACCATGAGAGCGACGATGACCAGTAGCACCCCGACCAGCACGGCGACGAGGGCAAATATCTCGACGGATGACATCGTCTCGCGAGTATGGCGAGCCGCGGTCGGTTAGAAGGCACCCACGGGGAGATCCATGAGACTGCCGTCCTCTGCGGCAGCAGCAGCGCGACGGGTGGCTGCCTTCGGCGCGGTGTGTCTGATGAACCAACGCGCCGACTCGACCTTCCCCCGGTAGAAAAGATCGTCGTCCACTTTGTCGATCGCGATTTCGCCATGACGCAGCAGCAGCCAGGCGATGACCGTCTCGGCCATGGAGTCGAGGAGATGGTTGGTGTGGAAGCCGACCTTGTAGATCTCCTCGGCCTTGCCTTTGAACGAGGCCATGAGATGCTCGACCATGGTGCCGAGGTGGGCTTGGGTGTCGTCGAGCATCGCACCGAGCAGTTCGCGCTCCTGGGCGAACGGATCGTCATCAGTCCCGCCCTTGACGAACTCGAGGATCTCCGAGGCCACGGTGGCCAGAGTCTCGCCCTGGTCCCGGGCGATCTTGCGGAAGAAGAGGTCCAGCGCCTGGATGCCTGTCGTGCCTTCGTAGATGGTGTCGATACGGGCGTCCCGTATGTACTGCTCCATTGGGTAGTCCTGGGTGTAGCCCGACCCGCCGAAGACCTGCAGCGACATCGACAGAAGCTCGTATGCCTTCTCCGACGAATAACCCTTGACCAGGGGCAGGAGCAGATCGTTGCGACGCTCCCAGCTGTCGTCGCCGGGATGGAGAATGACTTGGTCCTGCACCCACGCCGTGTAGAGGACCAGGGCACGAAGCCCTTCGGCGTGGGCCTTCTGGATCATGAGCATGCGGCGGACGTCGGGGTGATCGATGATCGGGACCCTCGGGGCCTTCTTGTCCGTGGCCCGAGCCAGGTCAGGCCCCTGTTTGCGCTCCTTGGCGTACTCGAGGGCATTCAGATAGCCGGTGCTCAGGGTGCCCATGGCCTTGGTGCCGATCATCATCCGGGCGTACTCGATGACCCTGAACATTTGTCGGATGCCGTCGTGTCGGTCGCCGACGAGATAGCCGACGGCGGGACGATCCATTCCGAAGGTGAGCTCACAAGTCGTCGAGCCCTTGAGGCCCATCTTTTTCTCGATGTTGGTGGCCACAACGCCGTTTCGCCCACGGAGCGAGCCGTCCTCGTTGACAAGGAACTTGGGAACGACGAAGAGCGACAGCCCCTTTGTGCCCGGGCCCGCACCTTCCGGGCGGGCCAGCACGAGATGGACGATGTTCTCGGTCAGGTCGTGCTCACCCCCGGTGATGAAGCGCTTGACTCCATCGATGTGCCAAGTGCCGTCGCCCTGATCGATGGCTTTCGTGGTGCCGGCCCCGACATCGGATCCGGCGTCGGGCTCGGTGAGGACCATGGTTCCCGCCCACCCCCGGTCGGCCCAGAGTTTGGCGAACTCTTTCTGCTCTTCGGTGCCCTCTTCGAAGAGAACCCGGGCGAACAAGGCGCCGCCGGCGTAGAACTGGACGGTGGTGTTGGCGGCCAGCAGCATCTCGGACATGGCCCACGTCAGTGAAGGTGGCGGGGCCATGCCCCCCATCTCCTCGGGCAAACCCATGCGATCCCAGCCACCCTCTTTGAAAGCGGCGACGCTTTCCTTGACCGAGTCTGGGACGGTGACTTCTCCGTCGACCAACTCGAGAGGAATGCGATCCTGGTCGACGTACGAGGCGGCGTAGTCCTCTCGCGCCAGACGCTCTATCTCGACGAGCATGTCGGCCATCGTCTCCCGATCGAGGTCCTCCCACTGCGAATCCTGGTAGTCCTGGATGCGGTTGAACTCGAAGAGGTTGAACTCGATGTCCCGCAGATTCGACTTGTAGTGGCTCACAATCTGGTTCCGCCCTTCTCTGTTATTTGAGCATAGACTCTAATTTGAGTCATCGCTCAAAACAGGGGCTAAAGACCCAAAATTCCGATTGCACAGACCCCGGATATCGGCCTGACAGCCTCCAGAAGACGACGAATGCGCCTGGAACCGCCAACTGACTGCATCAGGGCTACCGTCAGATCGATGCGATACAAAGCTGGTCTCGAGACCCGGGACAAGATCCTCCAGGCCACCCGGAAGCTGATCGCCAGCGAGGGCATGGATGGAACCACCATCAAGGCCATTTGTGACCAAGCGGGTGTTCTCCCCGGCAGCTTCTACAACCTCTTCGACTCGAAGGAGCAGGCGATCCTCTCCGTGGTCCGCCAGGCCATAGACGCTGTCGACCCCGATCCGGACCACCTCGGCACCGACACCCTGTCGGACCTGGTCGAGGCGTACATCGAGTTCGTGACCGAGCAAGGCGATCTCGCCCGGGTGTACATCCGTTTGGCTGTCTCCGGGAGCGCCAACAACCCCGAGATCTGGGGACGGACGATGCGTCACCACCAGGGACGGGTGGCCCGGTTCGCCGCCGCCATATCCAGGGAGCATCCGCTGATGAGCGAACTGGAGACCGAGCGACGCGCCGAGACGCTGGTAACGGCCCTCAACGGAGTGACCCTTCACAGGGTCATGGACCCCGGATTCGACGTGTCAGTGCATGCCAGGGCGCTGTTGACCGACGCGCTGGCTGGCGTGTAGTGGAATTCGGAATCCAGGTCCGGGGTGATTGGGAGAATGTCCTCCGCACCGCCCGATGGGCAGAAGAGCGTGGGGATGTGAGAGCCATCGCTCTTCCCGACCACTATCTCAAACGGGGCGAGGAGCCCGATGCCCCGGCATGGGACCATCTGGTGCATCTCGCCGGCCTCGCCGCCGCCACCTCGACGATCGGTCTCTACTCGCTGGTGTCCCCGGTCACATTCCGGCACCCCGGGTCGCTGTACAAGATGGCGATCACCATCGACGAGATCTCGGATGGTCGCTTCACGCTCGGCCTCGGAGCCGGCTGGCTCGAGGAGGAATTCACCAAATTCGGTCTCCCCTACCCCGATCTCAAAACCCGCATGGAGATGTACGAGGAGGCCATGGCCTATCTCCGAGCCGCGATCACACCGGGTGACCAAGGCCACGACGGCAAGCACTACCACCTCGACGAGTTCGACCCCCATCCCCACCCGATCGGACTTCGACTCGCCGGGGGTGGCGCAGGCGGGCCCAAAGCCCGGCGCATCACCGCTCTATATGCCGACGAGTACAACCTCTATGCGAGGAAGCCGAACGAATACGCCGAGGTTGTGGCGGCGACCCGAGCCCTCGCCACCGACCTGGGACGCGACCCGGACGAGATCTTCTGGTCCTCGGCCGGGCCGGGCGTTGCGGCCAAGAAGGAGTCCGACTACAACCGGATTCTGGGCGGTCTGGCCGACCTGACCGGCCACGAGCCCGAACACATCGAGAAGCGCTGGAACGAGCGCGGCTACCCACACGGATCCGGATCCAAGGGCGCCGAGATGATCGCTGCCTTGGAAGAGGCAGGCTGTCAACGCTTCTACCCCCAGATGTTCATCGGAGAGGACGACCCGGACGACTTCGACATAGTCATCGACGCCTACATGGGCCGATAGGGTCAGAGCATGCAGTTCAGCCTGATGACCGAGCCGCATCTCGGCGGCACCTACGACCAACAGCTCGCGGCAGCTCGATGGGCGGAGTCCGAGGGGCTCGTCTCATACGCTCGTTGTGACCATTTCCTCTCGGGCCGCGAGCCGACCCCGGAATCCACGGATGCTTTCGCCGTCCTCGCCGGGTTGGCCCGGGAGACATCGGAAATACGTCTGTGCGTCCTGGTCACCCCGATCACGTTTCGTCACCCGGCTGTCATCGCCAAG
>DASUUP010000315.1:0-2631 GCA_036373995.1 Acidimicrobiia bacterium | reverse complement strand
TGGCGTCGAACGATGCGTTTATCTCGACCGTCAGACGGGCGATGGCCTCGACATAGACGTCCTTGAGGCTGGGATAGCGACGCTCGAGCATGGCCTTCACCTGCTCCTCGCCGGGGAAGGTCTTCTCCCAGATCACCCAGCGGTCGGCGAATGCCTTGTTGAGGGTTTGGGTGCCTGCGTAATCTCTGATGTCGGTGGGGTTCATGGTCCCGAACATGCGGACATCGTCACGTAGGCGAACGGTCTCCCCATTGGGCAGGTCGAGTGCGGCGTAGCGGTCGAGAAGGCCGTGGAGGGCGAACAGGGTTTCGGCGCCGGCCGCATTCAGCTCGGACAGGTTCAGCAGGGCCGGGCCACGCAATGCTCGCGTGATGTCCCCGTCCTCCCATCTGCTCTCCGTGCCTCCCTTGCCGTCACCGTGTAGATGAGTCGACCCGATGAGCGTCACATCACGCACTTCACCGGTGAGCGGGATACGGAAGTAGGGGAGATTCATCGCCGCGGCGAACTGCTCGATGTCGTGGTCCTTCCCCGTGCCCATGTGACCTCTGACCGCGACGTGCAGCGGCACCAGGCCCTCTGCGTCGCTGCGACGTGCCTCCTCGACCTGGGCGAACCGGTAGAGCATTCCGAGATCGACGTAGTGAGGGTCGGGGTCGGGGATCTTGCGCATTCGAAGCTCGACATCGTCGAGGTTTGCCGGCACCTCGAAGGTCTCGAGCTCGATGGGCTTTCTCTCACCGGTGGGGTCTTCGAATACGGCTGTTTCAGGCAACTGATTGCTCCTTGTCTTGAAATTCCGATGCTCGCAGCCACCAGGTGTCCATACCCGAGTAGGCGAGGCTCCTGCGCAGGGCGCCCCGGGTGCCCTCGACCATTGCGGTGGCGAGCTGATCGGGCTGGTCAACGACCTCGTGACGCTGGTAAGCCTGGTCGACGGTGTGATCGCCGATGCCGATGCCGATGACCGTGGTCCCCGTGCTCTCCACCGACTGGACTGTCTTCGTCAGCGCCTCGACCGATCCACGTGTCATCCCGTCTGCGAGCACCATCAGGATCCTCACATCGGCTCCGAGGCGGCCCATTCGCTCGGCGGCATGGGTCACGTTGAACTCGTCGACGTTTGCCGCCTTCTCGAACAGTGAGACCGGGGGAGCCGACTTGGTGTCCTTGCGGGCCAGTGTCGATGCCCGTCTCGGGTTCATGGCTGTGAAGAAGAGTCCCGCGAGGGTGTGCTGTGAGTCGCGCCAGCGACGGTCGAAGGGCTTCACCATGTAGTGGTTCACCGTTGAAGTCAGGCGGTCTGCCGCCGATCCCTGGGTCCGCTTCAAACCCGCTGTGGCCGCAGCCCTGCCCTTCACGTATGTCTCCTCCGTGTCGTCGGGCCGTGCCGCGAAACCCCTGTTGAAGACGGCGACTTCGAAATCGAGTTGAAGCTCATCACAGAGGCGGGCCATGCTCCATGCTCCGAGAAGGGCCGCCGGCATCGCCCACTGTGTTCCAGATCGCGAGCTTCGTCCCGGGCTGAGCATCGAAGCCGAGCCATCGACGAGGAGCGACACCGCATACCGGCGCCGGGTGCGTGAGGCACGTCGCTCATACAGACGCTGGTACAGGCCTGCGCCTATGAAGAGGGCTGCGTGTGGCGACACGTCGCCCTGGTCGAAACCCGAGCGCAAGCCTCGTCGCTGATTGGCGGCAAAAAGCGGGAACAGCTCTCCGGAGACGTGGCGCTGGTCGACTGACCACCTCTTGGAGGCATCGGCTATGGCTTCGATGCCCTCCTCTCCGAAGTCGGCGAAAGCAGCGGGAATGGCCGTAACCACCAGCTTGCCGCCCTGACCGGTCGGTAGGAACACCTGAGGCGCCTGGCTCACTCGCAGCAGCTGGCTGGTCGACTCGTCGTCAGCGAGATCTGAGGCGCCCTTGCGGCCCGACTGTCCCGACTTGGCATCGGCGGCCCGTCTGGTGTTCTGATATGACTCGGCGTCGGCCACGATCGGGGAGACCATCCGTACCGTGTCGACGCCTTCTGCCGCCCTCTCTGCATCCATCTTCTCCGCCGCCTTCCGTTGGGCATTGGTCGCCTTTTCCGGCACCTCGGTGATCAGCCCGTTCGCTCTGGCGATCGCCTCGAGCTCGATGGCGAGTTGAGCCACATACCACGGGTCGTCCGACTCGGCTGCCTCCCGGCAATGCCCGGTGGCGTCGTCGAGCGCCACTGCGGCTCGGGCTTCGAATCGCTTCTCCAGCACCTCACGCTCGACGTACCCGGCGGTGAGGAGGAAACAGCCCAGCACGAACTGACTCAGGGCACCCGATCGCTGTATCGCCTGTCCCAGTGAGGACAGGTAGAGATCCTGGAGCACCGAGCGGGCGCCGGGATATATGGATAGCCCCTGGTACTCCTGACGTGCATCCTCGAGAGAGAAGAAGAGCACCTCGGCGACGGGTTTCTCGGTTCGCTCCAAAGCCGTGAGCAGATCGACCTGGGCCTCTGTGACCTGCCCATCGACCGGCCACTCGTCTGGAAGTTCCCGCACTTCCTCGAGGTTCGTCGAGACCAGGTGCAGGACCTCGTGCAGGGCTGAAGCCAACGCGACCTCATCCGGTGTGACCGGCGCGTTGCGG
>DASUUP010000314.1:0-4308 GCA_036373995.1 Acidimicrobiia bacterium | reverse complement strand
CGCGGAATGGCGCGGGGCTGGGTCCGGGTCACCATCGGCGACGAGAACGAGAACCGCCGCTTCATCGAAGCTTTGGATGCGGCTTTTGGGAATCCGCACTGATCGGATTTGAATCGGGGCCCGAATCGCTTCCATCACCTTGTAAACGCAAACATTCGGGCCGGCGCTGTCGCACGCGCGTCTGGCCATATACGGATTAGGACCCAAACATGAAGATACTGGTCAACGCAATCTCTGGTGCCGTTCGCAAGGCCCCTTGGGTTGTGATTGTCGTCACGGTCATTCTCTCGATGGCCCTTGGTGCCCTATCGGGGAACTTCACACCCGCTGAAGACCAGAACGAGTCATTCGCCCCCGAGGCTCCCGAGCTAGAGGCTCAGGCGACGATTGCTGAGCTCTTTGGGTCGAGTCAGAGCTCAATGCAGGTTCTGATATCGGCCGACTCCGGCGATGTGATCACACTTGACGCCTTGGCAGCGACGAACGCCATCGAGGAGTCGCTTCGATCAAGTGCTCTGAGCGAGTTCCTCGCCGACAGCCCGGAGTCACCAGCCGTTGCGAGCTACATGGTTCCGGTCGGTCTTGCAGTTTCCGAGGGGGCGCCTCCGCCTGCATCCGACGCCGAACTGAAGGCCCTCTACTCCCAGTCGTACGAGCAGGTTCCACCCCAACAGCGGGGGTTCGTCGACCTGCTGTTGCCGACGGATGCCGATCCGACCAATGCGCAAACCGACGTCGGCATGCTGGTGGTCAGCTACGAGTCGAGCCCCGACTTCGACGAGGGCGCCAGAAGGGCCCAACTGGCCGCAGAAGCAGTCCAGGCGGCGGAGCTAGCCCCGGGGATCACCGCTGATCCATTCAACCAGGAGTTGATCTTCGCCAACCAGGATGACTTCTCCGCTGAGATCCTTCGTCTGTTTCTCTCGGCAGGCTTCATCATCATTACCGTCCTCGCGGCCGTCTACCTGCTGCGACCCCCGGGCGGATTAGGACTATCCCTCACCGTTACCGGATTCGTCCTTCTCGTGGGTGCCGTGGTCTTGGTGACTCTCCCGTCGCTGGCCGCGATCTTCCCCGACGTGTTCCCCGAGTCGATCGCGGACTGGGAGACCGGGCCGGTGGCGTTGATCGGGGCCGGCACCTTGGCACTCGTCTTCACCATCTGGTCGGTGGCGTCGGGACGTCTACGGCGGACCGTTGCCGACACGATTCTGACGATCGCGACCATCTTCTTTGCCATATCCTGGATGAACGGCATCGGCTACCTGATATACGGCAAGCAGGGCCCGATGACCCAGATCCTTCCGATCCTGCTCATCGGCCTGGGAGTCGACTACGCCATTCACCTGACTTCTCGCTACCGCGAGGAAGTGGCGACGGGCTCTTCCGTTGATGCCGGGATACGCAGTTCCATCCGCACGGTGGGCATTGCCCTTGCTCTCGCCACGGTCACGACCTCAATTGGGTTCCTCACGAATGTGTTCAACGAGATCCCAGCACTTCGCGAATTCGGCGCACTCGCGGCGATCGGCATCGTCGCCTCCTTCGTGCTGGCATTGACGTTCGTGCCCGCCGTCCGCGAGGTGCTGGACCGCTTGGGGGAGAGATCGAGCACGATCGATCGAGAATCGCTCGCGGGCAACTCGACTCGCCTGCTTCCGAAGGTCATCGGCTCCACGTCAGTGCTCGCCAAGAAGGGCGCTGTCGCCGTGGTGATCGTGTCTCTGGCGCTGGGAGGGCTCGGAGGATGGGCGACCTTCACCCAGCTGGAGGCGAAGTTCGACTTCCTCGACTTCGTGCCGACGACTTCTCCGATAAGGCAGACTGCCGTGAGACTGGCCGATCGTTTCGATTTTCCCGAGTCCACATCTGCACTGATCCAGGGTGACGTGTCGACAGGTGAGGCCTGGAATGCGATGGCCCTATCGACTTCGGAGATGGCGACGGTGGACAACGTCGTGGTCGTCGACGGGTTTCCGCTCGCCGAGTCACCTGTTTCGGTGATCGGGCAGCTTGCCAATCCAGATTCCCCGACTTTCATCCCGGAGGTCGCCGCTGCTGCTCAATCCGTCGGTCTCGGCCAAGATCTAACAGTTGAAGCGGATTCGGTGTTTCCTTTGTATGAAGCTGCGCTTGCGGCTGCTCCGGATCAAATAGCCTCGGTGCTCCACCGTGAGCAGTCGGGCGCATACGACGCAGCGCTGTTTCGCATTTCCACCCAAGCAGGGTCTGACGACGCGGCTGCGCTGGGAGACGATCTCGATGATGCTCTTGCTCCCGCGGCCGAGGCGGGACTGAGCCCTGTGGTCACATCCAACGAGATCATCGGGGACGTGGTCGTGTCCACCCTCAGGAACTCCCAGGTCAGCTCGCTGTTGTTGACGTTGGGGGCTGCACTCCTCCTTCTCGTAGTCAACTTCTGGATAGAGGCCAGACGTCCGATGCTCGGTGTGATCACTACGGTCCCTGTGGGGCTGGTCGTCCTGCTCGCATTCGGGATCATGGCTTGGCTCGGGATACCGTTCGGTCCTGTTACAGCGACCATCGCCGCCCTCGCGATCGGGATAGGGATTCCCTACATGATCCATATCACCCATCGGTACGAGGAGGATCGAGCCAGATGCGAGACCGCCGATGAAGCGATTGACAGTACGCTCACCTTTACCGGAGGCGCACTGGCCGGGTCGGCGCTCACCACAATTGCCGGTTTCGGCATTCTCGTGGTTTCCTCCACCATCCCGTTCCGCCAATTCGGCTTCGTCACCGCGTACACCATCCTCCTTGCCCTGGCCGCTGCCGTCTTGTTCCTTCCCAGCTATCTCTATCTCTGGGACGGCTGGCATCGACGTCGTGGGCGATCTGCCATCGACGAGCCGGCTCTCCACGAGGCCCTTCAGGACTGAGGAGGCGAAAGAGGTCGATCGACTTACGCTCGGAATCACGACGTTCGACCAGAATCAGGGTCAGGCAACTGAGCCTGCCTCTGTAATGGACGTATCCAGGACCCAAGCTGAAGCGACGCGGCTCCTCCCGCTGGCAGAGCGGGTGCTCACGCGTTATCCATTCGACGTCAGAGAGGTGACCCACCTCGCAACCCACTCGAACGTCCAGTTTCGCGTCGTCACCGAGAGCGGGGAACAATTCGTGCTCCGGGTGGGCACGCCCCACGCCAACTCGCGGACGAACATCGACGTCGAAGTTGCCTGGCTCGACGCATTGCACCACGAGACCGACCTGGAGGTCGTCAAGCCGATCAGGTCGACGAGCGGCTCGTTGGTCGTCGACGAGTTCGACGACGACATCGACAAGGAGCGTGCGTGCGTGCTCTTCTCCTGGGTGCCGGGTCAGCCGATGGCGGAGGGCTCGGGTACATTCGCCTACCGCCTGCTCGGAGCCATGAGCGCTTCACTCCAGGATCACGGACGGCGGTGGTCGCCTCCGCGTGGCGCCAGGATGCGCATCTGGGACGAAGTCTTCTACTACAGGGAGGACGACCCGGTGATCCTGCACACTCCCGAGTACAGCCATCTCTTCGACATGGACCGTCTCCGCACCATCGAGAAGGCGATCCGGCTCTCCCAAGACGTGATCGTCGAGTCGTACCGCTCGGGGCTTCCCCAGGTGGTTCACGGAGACCTTCACGAATGGAACGTCCACCTCGCCGGGAGTCGCATTCACGCATTCGACTTCGAAGACGTCATGATCGCTCTCCCGTCACAAGATGCGGCGATTTCGCTTTACTCGTCACGTAGGAGTGAGATCAAAGAAGACATACGCCAAGCGTTCCGGAAGGGATTCGAGTCCATCGCGGGATGGCCGATGGCCGATGAGCGTCAGCTCGACGGTTTTCACGCCGCACGTCAGGTCATGCTGATGAACTACGCCGCCAGGACCCTGCCGGTCGAAGAGTCGACCCAATACCTCGATGATGTCATGCCCTGGCTGGGTCGCTACGTGAAGCGTTACGCATGACGTGAGATTTGCGAATCGCCGCCAGGCCGGGGAGCAGCTCGGACAGGCGGTCGCCGATCTGAAACCGTCGGATCCGGTCGTCTACGCCCTTCCACGGGGCGGCGTCCCGGTGGGCTTCGAGGTCGCCGCGGCTCTCGAGTGCCCCCTCGACATCCTGATCGTCCGCAAGGTGGGCGTGCCCTTTCAGCCCGAACTGGCCATGGGCGCAATCGCGGAGGGAGACGTCATCGTCAGGAATCGAGACGTCATCGCTGCCGCCCGCGTAACCGAATCCGAGTTCGACGATGTGGCAGCCGCGGAACGGCGTGAGCTCGACCATCGTGTGACGCTGTTTCG
>DASUUP010000313.1:0-4964 GCA_036373995.1 Acidimicrobiia bacterium | reverse complement strand
ACGGAAGGCGGTGTACACGCCATCGACACCTCGGATATCGGTCAGAAGCCGGGGAAGCTGGCTGGGGTCGGACAGCTCGACCTCGTATTTGAGGATGGCGACCCTGTCCTCTCCTGTGTTGGTCGATGAGGCGGTGATGTTGCCGCCGGTGTCGGAGACGACGGCCGTCACATCCCGAAGGAGCCTGGCTCGATCCAGGGCCTCGACCTGGATCCACACGACGAAGGCGCCACTGGCGTCACTGGGCCAGCTCACTTCCACCGAACGTTCCCTCCGCTGGGCCAGCGATGACACGTTGGTGCAGTCGGCGCGGTGCACCGAGACGCCACGACCCACCGTCACATAACCGACGATGGGGTCGCCCGGCACCGGGGCACAGCACTGCGCCAGTGAGACGAGCATGTCGTCCTGGCCCTCTACGACCACATGCGCAGACTCGGAGGGCCGACGGCGGCGCGTCGGCTGGAAGAGGTCGTCCCCGGTGTCGGGCTCGAGCCGACGGTGGAGTCTGACCGCGACCGAATCCAAGGAGACGTTTCCCTCGCCCACCGCCACCTGGAGGGACTCGAGGTCCCTCTGCCCGAGCTCCTCGGCGATCTCTTGAAGGTGTCGAGCTTGCTCTGCAGCCGACAGATCGGGAGCCTCTCTCTTCACGAGAGCTTGGATCTGGTCCCGGCCATCGGTGATCGCCTGGTCCCTGCGCTCCTTCTGAAACCACTGCCTTATCTTGTTTCTGGCCTTGCCGGTTCGCACGAACTTGAGCCAATCCCTCGACGGTGCCGCGTCGGGTGAGTTCGATGTGATGATCTCGACGATGTCGCCGGAGTCGAGCTTCGTCGACAGGGGAACCAGACGGCCGTTCACCTTGGCTCCAACACATCGATGGCCGACCTCGGTGTGCACTGCATAGGCGAAGTCGACGGGGGTGGCGCTCTTCGGCAGTTCCTTGACATCACCGCCCGGGGTGAGGACGAAGACCTCGTCGAGATAGAGGTCCATCTTCAGGTTGTCGAGGAACTCCTCGGGATCCTCGTCGAAAGACTCCGGGTCGATCAGTGATTGGGCATCGATGTCGCCTTCCTTGTAGCGCCAATGCGCGGCGATCCCCGATTCGGCCCGGCGATGCATCTCAACGGTGCGAATCTGGACTTCCAGGGGCTTGCCGTCGGGTCCGATGATCGTCGTGTGCAGTGACTGGTAGAGGTTGATCTTGGGCATGGCCACGTAGTCCTTGAACCTGCCCGTCACCGGCACCCAGTGGCTGTGCACGAGACCCAGCGCTGCGTAGCAGTCCCTGGTGTTATCCGTGATGATCCGAATGCCGATCAGGTCGTGGATCTCCTCGAAAGGCCGGTTCTGCTCGAGCATCTTGCGGTAGATGGAGAACTGGTGCTTGGGGCGGCCGGTGACCTCGGCTTCGATCCCGGCGTCGTCGAGCATCCCCTTGATCTCGGTTGTCATCTTCTCGATGAAAGCCTCCCGCTCGGGTGCGGCCTCGGCCAGCTTGGCCTCTATCTCGGCATTCGGGCCCGGGTAGAGGATGGCGAAGCATCTGTCCTCGAACTCGTGCTTGATCTCCTGGACACCAAGCCGGTGCGCCAGAGGCGCGTAGACGTCGAGGGTCTCCCGGGCCACCCTCATCTGTTTCTCCTCACGCAACGCGTACACCGTTCGCATGTTGTGCAGGCGATCGAACAGTTTGATGATCAAAACCCGCACGTCCCGGGCCATGGCGACGACCATTTTCCGAATGCTGGCCGCCTGCTGCTGTTCTCGATTGGAGTAGCGGACCCGGTCGAGCTTGGTGACGCCGTCTATGAGGCTGGCGATGTCTTTCCCGAAGTGCTGGGCGACCTCCCCAATGGTGAGCGGTGTGTCTTCCACGGTGTCGTGAAGGAAGGCGGCGGCGATTGTCTCGGCGTCGAGGCCGTACTGGGCGAGCATGTACGCCACCGTGGTCGGGTGGGTGATGTAGGGGTCACCGGTCTTCCGGACCTGGCCTTCGTGTGCCTTGGCCGCCGTCTCGTGGGCACGCCGAACCAAGTCGACGTCGCCGTCCGGGTAGTGCGCCGTGAAGGCATCGATGACGTCAGCCAGCGTGGCCGACGTCACCTGCTCAATCGTATCTGAGGAGGGCATTGATCGGTACGCCGTCCAGCTTGGAGGCTCCGCCCAGGAACACCAACTCGATGAACACCGAGAAGCCGACGACGTCGGCGCCGAGATGGCGCAACAGTCTGATGGCGGCGGAGGCGGTGCCCCCGGTAGCGATGACGTCGTCGACGAGAAGGACCTTCTCTCCTTTCACCACGGCGTCGGTGTGCACCTCGAGCGCGTCCAGGCCGTACTCGAGCTCGTACTCCTCGGTGACGGTTTCGAACGGGAGCTTGCCGGGCTTGCGGAGCGGGATGAAGCCGGCGTCGATGCGAACTGCCACCGGCGTGGCGAGAGTGAACCCCCGGGCCTCGATGCCGGCCACCTTGGTGATGCCGCTGTCCGCGTACGGTGCCGACATTTGGGTGATCAGCTCATCGAAGGCATCCGCGTCGCCCAAGACGGGCGTGATGTCTTTGAAGACAACCCCATCCTCGGGGAAGTCGGGGATGTCTCGTATCAGTGCTTCGAGTTGGTTCACACCGCGAGTCTACGACCCGATCAGCGTCTTCCCGACTTGGCTCGGCGCTCAACCCGCTCGGCTCGCTCGATCCACTCCAGCTCGCCTTCCTTCCAGCCAGCGAGCAGCGGCGCGGCAACGAAGATCGACGAGTAAGTGCCGGCGGCGATTCCGACGAACAGGGCCAGAGCAAAGTCACGCAGAGTCGGTGCACCGAGAATGAAGGATCCGACGAACAGGATGCTTCCCACTGGAAGCAGTGAAGTGAGTGACGTGGCCAGCGATCTGGCGAGAACCGAGTTCATCGCCTGGTTGACGATCCCGGAGTAGGGCTCTTCCTCCTCGGTTCCGACCAGCTCCTCGACTTTGTCGAACACCACAACCGTGTCATAGAGCGAATAACCGAGGACGACCAGGACGGCGACCACCGTCCCCGGGGTCACAGGGAATCCTGTCAAGGCGTAGACCCCGACCGTGATGATCATGTCATGGAACAGCGCTGCGATCCCTGCCGCGGCCATCTTGAACTCGAGACGCCAGCTGATGAAGAGGATGACCGCACCGAGGAACACCCCGAGAGCGATCAGGGCTCTCCGGGCGATGAGGGCGCCGAAGGTGGGGCCGACCGCCTCGATCGAGATGTCGTTGCGCTCTGCGGCGGTCGTCTCGGCTATGGCATCGATGGCAGCGTTCTCGACGGCGGAATCGAGCTCACGCGTCGTGATCCGAACGGCCTGTCCGCCGTCGACCAGCTGGATCGTCGAGTCTTCGACCCCAACGTCCTGCAATGCGTTCCGGAGCTCGCCGACGTCGGCAGCCGCCGGGTTGGGAGCCTGCAGCCCGAGACCTCCGACGAACTCGATGCCGAGGTTGAGCTGCCGGATGCCGAGACTCGCCAGCGCGATTGTCAGACCGACAGCCGAGATGATGAACCAGCGCCGCCGGTTGCCGACGAAATCGATGTTCGTCTCGCCCCTGTTGAGCCGGCTCCATGCACTCACTTGGCGGCCCCCTCCATGCTGAACCAGCCGCCTGAGCCGAGACGGGTCGGGGCCATGAGGGCCACCGCTCTACGCGTGTACGACCTCGCGATGATGATGTCGAGGACCGTTGCCAGACCGAGCGCGATTGCGAATCCCTTCACTGCTCCCACCGCGAGGATCCAGAGGAGGATCGCCGCGAGGAGGGACACCGTGTCCGCGGTCAGAATCGTGCGAAACGCCAAACCGAAACCGTCTTCTGCGGCCTCGGTTGGGTCGACGCCTTCTCTGATCTTGTCCTTGATTCGCTCGTAGTAGACGATGTAGCTGTCGGCGGTTATGCCAATCGAGACGATGATCCCGGTCACGCCGGCGAGAGTGAGGGTCAGTCCTTGCGCTCGGCCGAGAAGCCCGAAGAGAGTCACGAGCAGAGCCGCAAAGACCGTCAGACCGACGATGGCGACCAGACCCAAGGAGCGGTAGAACACAAGGAGCACAATCGCCACCAACGCCAGTCCCAGAGTGCCGGCCACAATGCCTGCCTCCAGAGAGTCGACCCCCAAAGAGGCAGAAACCCTCTGCACCGCCGACACTTCGAATGCCACGGGCAGCGATCCATATCGAAGAGTCAAGGCCAGGTCCTGGGCCTCTTGCTGTGCATCGCTCGAGGTGCCCGTCGTGATCACGGCCTGGCCCCCGGTTATGCCGACGCCCGGCGTGACGTCCGTGCTCACACCCGGCGCCGAGATCACCGCACCGTCGAGGACGATCGCAATCTGGCGGCGAGGGTCACCGGGCGGGAAGGTGGCGGCCTCGCCGGTCATCTCAGCGAAGGCATCTCCCCCTTCGGGTGTCAGATCGAGGTTCACTACCCACTGGCCGGTGGGATCGAAAAGAGGTATCGCCTCGTCGACGTCGCCACCCTCCAACTCTGCGGGCCCAACATGGAGAACCTGGTCGCCGAACTCCTCGTCTGCATAGAGGAGGTAGGCGTCCATGGTTATGTCGTCCGGGTCCGTCAGCTCCGGGGCACTCTCAGGCGTGAATGCCTCGAGGACGGGGCGGAACGAGAGCAGACCCGTCTGTCCCACTGCCTCGATGGCGCGTTGCTCGTCTTCGACGCCTGGTAGCTGGACAACGACGGTGTCGTCACCGGAGATGGCGATGTCCGGCTCCTGGACGGCGCCGAAGTCCTCGATTCGCCGGGTCATGATCTCGGTGGCCACATCGAGGAGCTCGGGGTCGGTGCCTTCTGGAGCAGTCAGGACAACCGACGTTCCGCCTTGGAGGTCGAGACCGAGCCGCGGCAGCCATCCCGCAGCGATGATTGCGGCGAGCCCTCCCCACGCAAGGGCGAGGATGACGAGGAG
>DASUUP010000312.1:0-3586 GCA_036373995.1 Acidimicrobiia bacterium | reverse complement strand
AATTGGCCGACAAGGCCGACCCGACCCGCCGCTTCCGATCTGACCTCGACCGCCGCCTGGGACTGCGGGGTCCCTGATGCGGGACGGTCTGGGAGGAATCGACACCGTCGCTCTCATCGGTGGCACATCGGAGATCGGTCTGGCGATAGCCCACGAGCTGAAGGCTCTCGGAGCGAGTCGCTTCGTCCTCGCCGGCCGCGATCCCGAGTTAGTTGAGGAGGCCAGCGGAAACCTGCCCGTTGCCAATGTGATCGCTGTCGACGCCGCCGATATCACAGCTCACCGGGACGCTGTCCACGCCATCTTCTCCGGCGGCGACATCGACGTAGTGGTCGTTGCGGCCGGAGTCCTCCACACCCACCCGAATGCGGAACAGATCGCCGCGATGGCATTGGTCAATGGTGCTGGGTCCGTCTCACTCCTGGCAGAAGTCGCCGATCAGTTACGCGCTCAAGGCCACGGTCAGCTGATCGTCCTCTCCTCGATGGCCGTGGTCCGGCCCAGACCCTCCAACTACTGGTACGGGGCGAGCAAGGCTGCTCTCGACTTCGCCGCACGCGGTCTCGCCGACGAGCTGGAGGACACCGGGGTTCAGGTCACTGTCATCCGCCCCGGTTTCGTCCACTCGAAGATGACCAAGGGGATGGCCCCGGCCCCGTTCGCCTCCAAATCCGAGGACGTCGCCCGAGCGGTCGCCGATGCTGTACAGAAAAGCACCGGAGGCGTGATTTGGGTCCCCAAGATCCTCAGAATGGTTTCGTTCTTGTTGCAGTGGCTCCCGCGACCTCTGCTCCATCGTTTGGACCGATGAGCCTCGTGCTGACCGAACCTCGCGTCTCGGCATCACGTTTCGGTTGGGAGCGAGTCGCTCTACTCGGTCTCCTCGTCATCCAGTTGGCTCTGGCTGTGACTCTGCCAGTAGCGGGGCCGGTCTCCATCGACGAGGTGGTTTACAGCGAGATGACCAGAAACCTGACCGACGGCTACGGGTTCTTCATCGACAACGGATACGACGAACTTGCCTCTCCCGAGATGGCGACGCGCCTCATCAGACCCACTACAGACGGCAACCTCGCGGCCCAGTATCCATACGGCCTCCCCATGTTGGCTGCGCCTGCATACGCAGTCCTGGGGACAAGAGGGATCATGGTGCTGAACGCCGTTGCATTCGTGGCAGTGGTGGCTCTCACCTACTTGATGGCCAAACGGCTGCTCGACAACAGGTGGATAGCCCGAGTCGCCGCGGGCGTCCTCGTGATGGCGACCTATGTCTGGGAATACTCGATTGCCATTTGGCCGCACATGACAACGCTGGCGTTTGGGTTGGGCTCGGTGCTGGCCATGCTGGTGGCGGGAGACGGCGGGTCCAAACGTCGCACCGCCGCCTACGCAGCCTTGGCTGGCCTGCTGTTTGGCTTCGCCGTTCTCAACAGACTCGACGCTGTACTCCTACTCCCGGTCCTTGCCGTATGTCTCTATCGTCGAAGCGCCTGGGTGCGAGCAGCCATGTCGTTTCTCGTGGGCGCCACTCCTTCGGCGGCCATCCTGTCGTTCTCCAACTGGCAGAGATGGGGAACCCCTCTTCCATTCAGCTATGGGGGCAGCATCACCGGATGGCTGGTTCCCATCGTCGGCACCGGAGTGGGCTTTGTGTTGCTGACGGCCGGAATGGTCTACGCGGTTCGACGGTTTTCGCGGCTCTCGGGCCGGGCCGTCACATTCCTCACCTCCGCCGCCCTGCTGATGGTCTTCGCTGTGCCCTTCACCAGGCGGTTCATCCTCGACACCATTGGAGGGATATGGACTCTGGTCGTCGACTTACGCAACTACGGAATCAGCGATGAAGAGGGGCTCGTGCGCCTCGCCGACGGGAGCCTCGTCTACTTCGGCACGGTCAAGAAGTCACTGCTCCAAAGCGCGCCATACCTGGTGTTGATCGCCCTCCCCGTGGTGACCGCCTGGCGAACCGCACAGCGACGTACTGCGCTTCTCCTCGTGATCCCGATCGTGACCTACATCGGTTTCTACGCACCGCGAGCCTGGCACGGCGGGCTCTCGTTCAACCTCCGCTACTTCCTGCCCCTGCTCCCCTTCGCCGCCATCCTCACCGCCTGGGGCCTGCGAATCGTGGTGGAGGGTGCCCGCATCGACTCGGAGTTCGCTCGTGTGGCGAGATTCATAGCTCTTGGAACCCTCGCCCTTTTCGCAGCCGGGCGGATCGTGTTCTCGTCGATACAGGGCTCGGCATGGCTCTTCTCGATTCCACCAATGATCATCGCGGCGGCCACCGCGGTTGCAGTGGTGTTTCTCATCTCTCGTCCGTCGGAGCAGGTAGCACGACTAGCCCTCGTATTCGCGGTCATCGGCCTGACGTGGGCGGGTGCGGTCGCATACGGCTACGACGCTGCGGCAACGCTGAACATTCGTAATTCTCACGCCGAGACCTCTAGCGCCATCGCCGAGCTCATAGGTGGCGATTCACTGCTGATTGCCGACTGGCCCGACAACGTCTACGGCGTCAAAGATCATCTGGACAATGTCTTTGTCGCATTGCCGTCGAACGATGACTACGCCACCTTCGATGACGTCCTCACCCACTTCGCTGCGACCAGAACCGTATATGGCGCGATGACGCCAGCGTCATGGGATCAGCTGCCGGGCCAAGCCGACGCGTGGATCGAGATCGGCGCGGTTGGTGACTACTCGGTACGCAGGCTGGGAGAGACACCGGGCTCACTCTCGGTCCCGTCGACCGCGCGAGCCAGTTGATGACCACAGAACGAACAGCTCGGCAGTCGAGGGTCGACAGATCGACGTCTGGCTCCTACCTACCGGTCATCGGGCTAGTCCTGATCTTCTTCATCGCCAGTTGGAACACGAGGGAACGTCCCCTGGTGCTGTTCGCAGCGCCCGTCCTCCTGTGGCTCTTCGTCAAGAACCTGCGCAAACCGATTCCCCAGCCCAGCGCCGCCGCAATCGTCGTGGCCGCCTTGTTCCTGCTCGGGTACGACATGCTCTCACCGAGGGCGGTCGGCCAGGGCCAGCCCGACGGAAACCTGATCAACAACTATGCCCGTGGCATGAACACGGTCTGGATCCTCTTCGCGGCGACCGTTCTGTACAGGATCCGCAACCGTCTCGACGTGGGCTGGAGGTGGCGCACGGCCGTCATCGTCGTCGCAGCCGCGCTCAGCGCAGGGCTCATCGCATTGACACCCGAGCCCGGTATCGACGTCTGGCATCTCCATCAAGAGGCCGGGGACGCCTTGTTCGACGGAGCCAACCCCTACGCCGACATAAGTGTCTTCGCCTCGTCAGATGTCGGCGAAGAGGCCCGCCTGATGACCGGGTACCCCTACACCCCGCCCAATCTCATCGTCTTCGGGTCCTCGGCGGCCATCACCGGCGACTCACGATGGTTCTCGCTGGCGTGCTGGCTGGGCTTCCTTGCCCTTTTCGGGACGGTACGGCCGCGATCGTCAGCCGGCACGGCCTTGCTCCTCTTTCTGGCGAGTCAGCCCGCCTGGCATGTGGTTCTCGAGATCGCATACACGGAGACAGTGACACTCGTCTTCCTCGCCGGGGC
>DASUUP010000311.1:0-2440 GCA_036373995.1 Acidimicrobiia bacterium | reverse complement strand
AAGGACGAGCTGCTTGCGATCCTCGAGGAGCGCCCTGCGGTTGCCCTGGGGATGCTGGGCACATTGGCCGAGCGTCTGATTGATCAAACCTGACACTCCCGCCACGAGCAGGCCTTCACTAGCCTCGATGCCGAGGAGGTGAGTGGAGTGACTCTCGAAGTCGCCCGTGACGCGGTCAAACGAAACGACTGGACCTCGGCGATCGAGGCTTTCGGGGAGATCGACGGCGAGACGGATCTCTCTCCAGACGATCTCGTTCTCCTCGGAGACGCCCTGTGGTGGTCTGCGCGCCCGGACGAGGCAGAGGACGCATATCAAAAAGCCTTCGATGGGTTCATCCGAGGCGGCCGGAAAGGCGAGGCCTCAACTGTTGGCGCGACTCTGGCATATCTGGCCATGCGGCGGATGTCCGAGTCTGTGGCCATGGGTTGGGTCGCCCGAGTCCAGGACCTTCTCGTCGACCAGGAGGAGTGCCCGGGCCACGCCTGGCTGGCGCTGCTTGCAGTGGCTCAAGCCCTGTTCGTGGCCAACGACCTCGAAGCGGTGAAGGACGCCGCAGATGAGGCGATCGGGATAGCCCGGCGACAGGGCGTGATCGGTGTTGAGGCACTCGCCCTGAGCTTCAAGGGGATAGCCCACACGTACCAAGGGGATTGGCGCGAGGGCATGAAGATGATCGACGAGGCCACCGTGATCGCCACGTCAGGGAGCGGCGACCTGCGAGCCTCCAGCGACGTCTACTGCAACCTGATGGGGGTGTGCTCCAGTCTGGCGGATTACAAGCGAGCCGTGGAGTGGACCGACCAGGCGGAGCGCTGGATGAAGTCGAAATCGCTCGGTGGATTCACCGGCGTGTGCCAGGTTCACCGGGCGGAGTTGAAGCGTCTTCGCGGAGATTGGTCCCAGGCCGAGCACGACGCCCGTGTTGCGTGCGTGGAATTGGAGCGATTCCACCTGCTCAACGGGCTCGGGTTTGCCCACTACGAGATCGGAGAGGTCCGCAGACGGATGGGCGACCTGGATGCCGCCGAAGAGGCGTTCAGCCGCGCTTACGAGTATGGACACCCTGCCCAACCCGGGCTCTCGCTTCTCCTGATGGACCGCGGTGACCTCGACGCTGCAGCCGCCTCCATCGCCGGTGTGCTGGCCACGACTGCCAACGATGGGGACGTCGACCTACTCACCAGGGGACATCTCCTGCCCGCGCAGATCGAGATTGCCCTGGCGCGGGGTGACCTGGGCACGGCCCGTGAGGCCATTGCCGAGCTGGAAAAGGTCGAGAAGACCTACGACTCCCCGGCCTGGGAGGCCATGGTGCTCACATGTCGAGGAGCGCTTGCGCTCGAGGAGGGTCAGGCGTCAGAGGCGGTAGCAGCCCTCGATCGTGCCTGGCGACTGTGGCAGAAAGTGAACCTCCCTTACGAGATGGGAAGGGCGAGGGAGCTTCTCGGTCGTGCCCGGATGGCGACAGGTGACGAGACCGCCGCCCGTCTCGAGCTGAGGGCGGCGTGGTCGACCTACGAGAAGCTGGGCGCCCGCCTCGACCTGGACCGTCTTCAGGGCACCATCGGCGCCGTGGCGGCAGGGATTTCCGGCGCCGGGGAGCGAGAGAGGAAGGCTTTCATGTTCACCGACATCGTCACCTCCACGGACCTCGTCGGCCTGATCGGGGATGAGGCCTGGGAGCGTCTGCTCGACTGGCACGACCGTGAGCTGCGGACCGCCATCACCACCCACGGTGGAGACGAGGTGAGACGCACCGGCGACGGCTTCTTCGTGGCCTTCGATTCGGCGCGTAAGGCCCTCGATGCCGCCGTGGACATTCAGCGTCGTCTCGCCGACCATCGGGTGCAGCACGGTTTCTCGCCGACCATTCGCATCGGCATCCATCACACCGAGGCCACCCGGCAAACGGGCGACTATGTAGGGCACGGGGTTCATGTGGCGGCGAGGGTGGGGGATCTCGGCGCTGGCGACGAGATCGTCGTGTCCGAGGACCTGACCCGGGCGGCGGGCACCGTGCCTTATCAGTTCTCCCGTGTGCGCGAGGTCGAGCTCAAGGGGGTGACCGACCCGGTGACGGTTATGAACGTCGACTGGCACCGGTGAACTCACGTCTCTGGGCACGGGCCGTTTCTACCGACTCGTGTGTGTACTCACTCTGACCTAGCGCTCGTTGCGAGTGGTTGGCGCTCCAGGGTTCCGTCGGGACATCCGTAAGCTCGTGCCGATGGCGAACCTCGAGTTGGCGTCGACCGAGGGCGGGCTCAATCCCGCCGAGGTCCAGCAGCGAGTGAGCGCCGGACAGGTCAACACGATCACCGAGCGGCCCAGCCGGACTACGAGGGAGATCATCCGGGCCAATGTCGTAACCCGGTTCAACATCCTGCTCGGCGCATTGCTCTTGATCGTGCTCATCGTGTTGCGCGAGCCACGCGAT
>DASUUP010000310.1:0-15965 GCA_036373995.1 Acidimicrobiia bacterium | reverse complement strand
CGACTCCTACTGAGTGTCCAAAGGTGATCTCAGGCGGTTGGAGCCCTGGGTGGGCCCAACTGTCTCGGGAGCGAGCCAGGAGACGGGTCGATCATTAGATAGCCAGCTCGTCCAAGTGATGTATGAACTGTCACACCAACCCGTTACCGTCCACGAACCCATGACTCAACCTCTCGTCCAGGCACGAGGGCTCACCAAGAGGTTTGGCGACTTCACCGCGGTGGACGCCGTCGACTTCGACATCCAGGAAGGTGAAGCCTTCGGATTCCTCGGCCCAAACGGCGCCGGGAAGACTTCCACGATGAAGATGATCACCACTGTGAGCCCGATCACCGAGGGCAAGATGACCGTCTTCGGGATAGATCCGATGGAGGACGGTCGCTCCATCCGTCAGCGGCTCGGCGTGGTTCCTCAGGAGGACAACCTCGATCTGGAGCTGACCGTCTCCGAGAACCTCTACATCTACGGGCGCTATCACGACATGAAGAAGTCGGAGATCAACGCGCGGATCGATGAGCTCCTCGATTTCGCCCAGCTCAGCGAGCGGGCCGACTCCAGAGTGGAGCCGCTGTCCGGTGGCATGAAGCGACGACTCATCATCGCCCGAGCGCTCATCAACGACCCCGACCTGATCATTCTCGATGAGCCGACGACCGGGCTAGATCCTCAGGCTCGACACCTGCTCTGGGACCGTCTGTACAGGCTCAAGCAACAGGGGGCGACGCTGATCATCACAACCCACTACATGGATGAGGCCGAGCAGCTCTGCGACCGCCTCGTCGTGATGGACCAGGGAAGGATCGTCGCCGAGGGGTCGCCCCGAGAGCTCATCCAGCAATACGCGCCGAGAGAGGTCGTGGAGCTCAGGTTCGAAGAGGGGCAGCAGGACGACTTCGTGCTCGAGATGGATGGGCTCGCCTCGCGGTCAGAGGTACTCGCCGACCGTGTCCTCCTCTACACCGACGACGCCGACGCCACCCAGGAAGGGCTCCATGCCCGGGGGATTCATCCCGAGCAGGTGCTCGTGCGGCGCTCGACTCTCGAGGACGTGTTCCTGCGTCTCACCGGTCGAGGGTTGATCGACTGATGACGTCGACGACGCTGAGCCGCTCGCTTCGCTACGCCGAGTCCGAGGTCATCGCCTACCGGCGGACCTGGCGAGGCACTGTGATCACTGCCTTCATCAATCCGGTCTTCTTTCTCGCCGCCATGGGCGCCGGTCTGGGGACCATGGTCGACGACGGCAGCGGAGCTCTCCCGATCCCGTATCTGACCTTCGTCGCCAGTGGCTTGATCGCGGCCAACGCCATGCAGAACGGTGCCGGTGACGGAGCCTTCCCGGTCATGGCGGGGGTCCTCTGGAGAAAGAACTTCCTCGGCACCATCACCACCCCGCTGGGGCCGACGGACATCGTTTGGGGGCGTCTGATCTGGGGTGTGGGGCGTTTGGGCTTCACGCTGCTCGTGTTTGCGGTGATCGCCGTCTTTTTCGGCGCACTCGAAATCGGCCCGGCTCTTCTCGCCATCCCACCGGGAGTGCTCACCGGCATCGCCTTCACGGCCGTCATCACGGCCTGGACTCTCACCAGGGAGGACGGGCGCAGCCTCTCCACCCTGTTTCGCTTCGCCATAGTCCCCATGTTCCTCTTCTCGGGGACGTTCTTTCCCATCACCAAACTGCCGGACTGGCTGGAGCCGGTGGCGTATCTCACACCGCTGTTCCATGGCGTCGAGCTCGTGAGAAAGATCGCCCTTCCGGGGGTCAACGGGTCAATCGTCACCGGTATGTCGATGTGGATCCACCTCTCCTACCTGGTCGTCATGACCGCGGTCGGGATCTACCTCTCCATCCGCCTCCTCGACAGGAGGATCAGGCCGTGAGCGTCCAGGCCCCGACACGACTCACACCGATCGGGAAGGTGACGCCGTTTCGCGCCCAGAGGATCTGGGAGAAGAACTGGATCGCCTACCGGCGTCTCTGGAAAGTCATCGTCAGCGGCTTCTTCGAGCCGGTCTTCTACTTGTTCGCAGTCGGCATCGGCGTCGGGACATTGGTAGGCGACGTGGCCCTCCCCGACGGCACGGCCGTTCCGTACGCCGCATTCGTCGCTCCGGCGATGATGGCCGCCTCGGCGATGAACGGTGCGGTCATCGAGACGACCTTCAACATCTTCTTCAAGCTCCAGTTCGGCAAGGTCTACGAGGGAATCCTCACCACGCCGATGCAGCCTATGGACATCGCCATCGGTGAGATCGGTTGGGCACTGCTGCGCGGCGTCCTCTACTCGACCGCCTTCGTGATCGTGATGTTCTTCATGGGCATGACCGAGTCGTGGGTCGCCATCTTCGCGGTACCTGCGGCGACGCTGGTCGGCTTCGCCTTCGGCGCGGCGGGAATGGCTGCCTGCACGTGGATGAAGTCGTGGCAGGATTTCGACCTGGTGACTCTGGTGACGATGCCACTGTTCCTCTTCTCCGGGACGTTCTACCCGCTCGACGTATACCCACCTGCGCTCCAGGAGATCGCCAAGTTCTCCCCGCTCTACCACGGCACCGAGCTGCTTCGGGGCTTCACCCTGGGCCGGGTCGATTGGACGATGCTGGGACATGCCGCCTTCCTCGTGGTCATGGGCGTCATCGGGGCGGCCATCGCCGCCCGGCGTCTCGACGGCATGCTCCGCAAATAGCCGCCTGTCATTCGGACAGGCCCTATCACCGAACCCGGGGTTGCTCACGCCGGATATGGCGCAAATCCGCTCATCTACGGCGGGATGGCCGGCGCTCTAGGCTCACGCCAGACATGCTCGACCTCACGTTTCCCCTGCACGCACCTCACGGCTCGGATCTCAACACCAAGGGGTGGCTGCAGGAAGGTGCCCTCCGCTGTCTCCTCAACAACCTCGACCCGGAAGTGGCAGAAGATCCCGAGAACCTGGTCGTCTATGGCGGTCGGGGGAAGGCCGCCCGGAGCATCGACGCGTTGCACGCCATCGTCCGCACCCTGGAGCGGCTCGAGAACGACGAGACCATGCTGGTGCAGTCCGGCAAGCCCGTAGGCGTGTTCCAGACCCACGACATGGCTCCGAGGGTGCTCATCGCCAACAGTCTCCTGGTCCCCCGCTGGGCGACGCTCGACCACTTCTGGGAGCTGGAGGCCAAGGGTCTGATGATGTATGGGCAGATGACAGCCGGCTCCTGGATCTACATCGGCACCCAGGGGATCCTCCAGGGCACATATCAGACGTTCGTCGCCATCGCCGAGAAGAGATTCGGCGGCAGCCTCGCCGGCACTCTCACCCTCACGGGGGGGCTGGGCGGCATGGGTGGGGCTCAGCCCCTGGCCATCACCATGAACGGCGGGGTGGTCATCTGTGTCGAGGTCGACCCACATCGCATCGAGCGACGACTGGAGACCGGCTATCTCGACGTGAAGGCCGACTCGGTCGAGCATGCCATCGAGATGGCGACCGAGGCCAAGGCGGCGAAGAAAGCGCTGTCGATCGGGTTGCTCGGCAACGCAGCAGACCTGTTTCCGGCGTTGCTGGAGATGGGGCTCGACGTCGACATCGTGACTGACCAGACGTCGGCACACGACCCTCTCTACGGATACATCCCGAGCGGGTTCAGCCTCGAGGAGGCGGCGTCGCTCCGGGAGGACGATCCCGACACCTACATCAAGGCGGCGCGGGAGTCGATGGCTGCCCAGTGCGAGGCAATGGTGGGATTCCAAAGGGTCGGAGCGGAGGTTTTCGACTACGGGAACAACCTGCGCGGCGAGGCTCAGACCGGCGGGTACGCGGACGCCTTCGCCTATCCCGGCTTCGTCCCCGCCTATATCAGGGATCTCTTCGCCGAAGGGTCGGGCCCATTTCGATGGGTGGCGCTGAGCGGAGACCCGGCCGACATAGAGGCCACCGACCAGGCGCTGATGGAGCTGTTCCCCGACAACGAGCCGCTGCTTCGATGGCTGCGTCTCGCCGGCGACAAGGTCCATTATCAAGGTCTACCCGCCCGCATCTGCTGGCTCTCGTACGGGCAGCGGCATCTCGCCGGGCTGAGGTTCAACGAATTGGTGGCCAGCGGGGAGGTGGCGGCACCGATCGTCATCGGCCGGGACCATCTCGACTCCGGTTCGGTGGCCTCGCCTTTTCGGGAGACCGAGGCAATGGCCGATGGATCGGACGCGATCGCCGACTGGCCAATCCTGAACGCCATGCTCAACGTTTCGTCGGGGGCGGCCTGGGTGGCTGTGCACCACGGAGGTGGAGTGGGGATCGGCAATTCGATCCACGCCGGTGCTCAAGTGGTCGCCGACGGAACCGACCAGGGCGCATTCCGGGTGGAGAGGGTCCTGACCAACGATCCCGGCACCGGGGTGATGCGTCATGCCGACGCCGGCTACCCGAAGGCACAGCAGGTGGCTCGCGAGCGCGGCGTCGACATCCCCATGCTCGATGACAGTGATTGACCCGCTCTGGCCAAATGCCGGTGTGTGGCTGGCCGGGGACCATCCTGAGCCCGACGTGATCGTCGTCGGGGTCCCCAACTCACGGTCGAGCCTGGTCGCGTCGAACGCAGCTCTGGCTCCACTCGAGACGAGGGAGCGCCTGAACCGTTTCTCCACGTTTCACAGTGAGATGGGAGTCGACCTGCAGCCGGTGAAGGTGCGGGACGTGGGCAACTGGCCGGTGTCCGAACTCGATCCCGTCCCGCTGGTGGGACAGCTGATGCGTCTGACGCAGGACCTGCCTCGCGCTCCGCTCCAGATCTTCCTGGGAGGCGACAACGCGATCACCCGTCCCCTGCTGGCATCCCGCGGGGACCTGGGCCGGGTCGGTCTGATCGCTTTCGACGCACACCACGACGTGAGAGCCCTCGTCAACGGTCCGAGCAACGGAAACCCGGTTCGAGGCCTGATCGAAGAGCATGGCCTGCCCGGGCAGAACGTGGTGCAGATCGGAATCCACTCCTTCGCCAACTCACATGCGTACCGGCGGTATTGCGAAGAGGCCGGAATCACCACAGTGACTGTTGACCAGATCGAGAAGATCGGGATCAAGACGGCGGTCGATGTCGCCCTGAATCAGCTCAGCGCATCCTGTGATCAGATCTACGTCGACATAGATATCGACGTTCTCGACAGCGCTTTCGCACCAGCCTGCCCGGGAGCCAGGCCAGGTGGCCTAACCGTCCGCCAGCTGAGCCTGGGCGTGGCCCGTTGCGCAGCTCACCCCGGGGTCACGGCAATGGACTTCGTCGAAGTCGATCCCGCCGCCGATCGGGATCACCAGACCATCGACGTCATGGCCCACCTGTTTCTCACGGCGGTTTCCGGTTTCGCTACGGGCTCTCGAGCCCGCTCTCGAGGCAACTAGAGCCATATCCGGCTCCGACTACCGGGGGTCGCCGAAACCACCTACCCCCCGCTGACGACGTGCTGCGCCTCGGTGTCGACGTGGTCGGCGGAACGGTCGGAGAGGAAGCCGTGGGGAAGGCGAACCGGGCGGGGGCCGTGGCTGTGGCCACGCACCATGCGATTCGCCTCCTCGGGGAAGGGCACGTCGGCGTCGAGCTCTCCGACGAGATCGGCCAGTTCGTCGACAGAGGACACACGCGACATTGCATCTCGCACGACGGGCCCTGCCGGAAACCCCTTGAGGTACCAGGGCGGGTGTTTGCGGAAGAGCCGAATGCCGGGTCGCTCCCCGAAGTGGTCCACGAGCAACCGGGCATGCCGGATCATGATCTGACCGACCTCGCCCAGATTGGGTGGTGTCTGCGGTGCGCGTCCAGCGAAGACGTCGGAGAGGTCGCGGAACAGCCACGGGCGTCCCAGACATCCACGGCCCACGACCACCCCGTCGCAGCCCGTCGATTCCACCATGGCCACCGCGTCCTCGGCGGTCCAGACGTTGCCATTACCGAGCACCGGGATCGAAGTCACTGTCTCCTTCAGTCGGGCTACTGCGGACCAGTCTGCCTCCCCCGAATAGAGCTGTCGGGCGGTGCGGGCGTGGAGAGCAACCGCCGCTGCCCCCTCGTCCTCGGCGATCAGACCGGTCTCGAGATAGGTGAGATGGGCATCGTCGATGCCTTTGCGGAACTTCACCGTGACCGGGACCTCGCCGGAATTGGCAACCGCGGCCCGCACAATGGAGCGGAAGAGCTCTCGCTTCCAGGGCAGGGCGGCTCCCCCGCCATGACGGGTGACCTTGCCCATCGGGCAACCGAAGTTCATGTCGATGTGGTCGACCGCTCGATCCCGAACGAGGAAGGAAACAGCCTCGCCCAGGGCCCCCGGGTCGGTTCCGTAGAGCTGGATCGAGCGAGGGACCTCGTCAACGTCGAAGCGGGCGAGAGCGAGAGTCTTCTCGTTTCTCTCCACCAGCCCGCGAGCCCCGATCATCTCGGAGACATACAGTCCGGCACCGAACTCCCGACACAGTCTCCGAAACGGCGCGTTGGTGACACCCGCCATGGGTGCGAGCACCACGGGCGGGTCGACGCGAAGCGGTCCGATGGAGAGGGTCACGGGTCGAGATGATATTTCGATGGAACCATCAACACCCAGCTCGACGTCGAATGACCGATGAGGAGATGGGCGATCCCGGTGGCGCTGGCGTTGGTCGCCGCGGCGTGCGGATCGGGAACCGGCCCGGACGCCGCCCCCGCCGACGACGCCATCCCCAATTGCGCCGACCTGTCCCCGATCTCCGCCGATCCCTCGCTCTACCGGGACACCCCCAAGTACGTGGGCAACGAGATGCCCGTGGACGAGGTGCGCCGATGGGCAACACAACATCGGGGTTTCGAGGGAATCTGGATCGACCGCGATCACAACGGTTGGGTGACAGTGGCCTTCAGTCAGGATGCCGAACAGCGGCAGGCAGACGTTCAACAGGAGTTCCCCGACGACGGTGTGGTGGTGGTCTCGGTCGACTGGACCGAGGAACAACTCATGGAGCTCCAGGAGCGCGTCATCGACGAGCTCACCGGTGTCGTCGACGTGGCCGGGGTCGGCAGCCCGACCAACTACGGAGTGGTCAGTGTGTTCATCAACGTGCTCACCGAGGAGGCCATTGCAGAGGTGGAGTCGAGGTTCGCCGGAGAGCCGCTCTGCGTCGAAGGTAAGGACCCGGCCGATGCGGTGGCACCGGGCCCACAGCCCGACGGTGGAGACGGTTGGCGTCTCATCCTCGCCGAGCGGGGTGTCGGAGAGGTGTATCGGACCGGGATCGCGTGGGATCAGACGAGCCTCCTCGATCTCATGGAAAGCATCCCGGGACTCGGTGACACCGACTTCGACGTCGACTTCGAGAGTGAGGTCGTTGTCTGGTTCGGAGCGGTCTACGGAAGCAGCTGCCCCAACCTCAGGCTCGACGACGTCATAGTCGAGAGAAACACCGTCTACCCGATGATCGTCAACCCCGACAACCCCGGCGCTTGCACGGACGACGCCAACCCGTACACCTTCATGGTGGGGGTCGACAGGGACCGTCTCCCTGGTCCGCCGTTCCATATCCAGCTCGGCCCCGCCGATCCCCCGCCGGGAGTACCCGAGGAGAGGACGGTGGTGCACGCCGACCTCCGTGAGCCCGGCACCACGGCCGGGGCAGACGAGGTGGGTTTCGACCCGAATCTGCCGGAGCCACGACCGGAGCGATCGGGAACGATCATCGAGCCCGGCTACCCCTGGGAGTACGAGATCGACCTGACCTGCGGATGGGAGTGGCTTGGCGAGATCAACTCGTATCAATGGGTGGCGTCCAGCCCGATCCCTCAGGCCTGGCTCGATGCCACCGATGGCCAGGATTCCGTGGTCGTCCAGGTGACTCTCAACGAAGGCGACCCCGACCCCTTCGTCGAGGTGGCCTTCGCCGATCAGTCCGTGATCTACACCATCGGAGACCTACCCGCCTGTTAGTTCACCACCGCGGGGTTGGCCGCTCCGGTCTGCGCCACCGCAACCAGGTTGTCGAGGAAACCGACCCACGCCGGTGTGATCACCGCGACGATCGGGTCATCCGGCTCGAAGCCGGCGTGTGTGAACAGCATCGACGAACCGCCCTCGGTCTCGTCGACTTGGAAGCGAATCGAAGTGCCCTTCCACCAAGGAGGGCTCTCGGGAATGTCCCATTGGACAGAGCTGTCTCCGGCCTCGGCCACCGCCAGATCGAAGATCACATCGGTCGTGGGGAAAGTGACGTGGAACTCGTCACCCTCCTCCCCTGCCGAGCCCGACACCGTGTCCGACCACCATCCGGCGATGCCTTCGGTGGTCGTCAGCCACTTCATTATCTCCTCGGGGGCACAGCTCGCCTCGAATCGAGCCTGGATCGCATAGTCGCCCATCAGTCCTCCTTCGACCTGTTTTAGTGACAACTAATTTAGTTGAAGGTCCGATCTATTTCAAACGTGACTAAAACAGCACTTAGACTGAGACCATGGACGCACTCCAGGTGATCGCCGAGCCCCGACGACGTCGAATACTCGGATTGGTCTGGGATCAGGAGTTGCCCGCTGGAGACATCGCAGGCCACTTCGACATAACCTTCGGTGCGGTCTCCCAGCATCTCGGCGTGCTGCGTGACAGTGGTTTCGTGGATGTGCGCGTCGACGGAAACCGTCGGATGTACCGGGCCAACAAGGACGCCCTCGGCCCCCTACGGGAAGTCCTGGAGACCATGTGGGCGGGGACTCTGGACGATCTCGCCGCAGCGGTGGAAGGGGATGGGGAGTGACGCCCCCTCTGACTGTCTCCCGTCGCATCGCTGCCCCGCCCGGCGTTGTCTACTCCTACCTGACCGAGTCGGCCAAGTGGTCCCGCTGGCAAGGCTCCCGGTCGGACCTCGATGCCCGTCCCGGAGGCATGTTCCTCATGACCATGCCCGACGGTGCTCGGGCCCGTGGCGAGTTCGTCGAGCTGGTACCCGATGAGAGAGTGGTGTTCACCTGGGGTTGGGTCGATCATCCTGAGGTGCCACCCGGTTCCTCGACAGTGGAGATCGCGATCAGACCCGACGCCGACGGGTCGATAGTCACCATCACACATCGTGACCTCCCCGCCGACGAGGTCGAGATGCATCGGATGGGTTGGGAGCACTACCTCCCTCGTCTCGCTGCAGTGGCCGAGGGCCACGACGTCGAGCCCGATCGTGGCCCCGGTGGTCAGAGCGCCTGACAGTGAGGGCACCAATAGGTGATCCGCTCTCCTTGTGTCTCGTGTTCGATGGCCGTCCCGCACCGACGGCACGGTCTGCCGGACCGGCCGTAGACCCATGTGTCCCGACCTCTCGAGCGTGACCCGGTCGTCGACCGAGTTCTCGTACCGACGTTCGACGCCATCAGGGAAACGGCTTTCTCGGCGATTTCGAGTAGTTGGGAGTCGGAGACCTCGTCGACCCTGGTTCGCGGGTTGATTCCCGCGAGGAAGAGCAGCTCGGATTTGTAGACGTTGCCGATACCGGAGAGAACCCTCTGATCCAGGAGCAACTCTCCCATGGACACCGATGTCCGGGTACGGGCCCGGCGAACGAATTCCCGGGAGTCGAAGTCACCGAGAACGTCGGGGCCCAGAGAATGGAGTCCCGCGTCGACAGCGGCCGTGCGATCGACCTCGATCGTTGGAGCAGCGCTGCACACCGCGACGGAGTCCCCAGACGACAGAGCCAGCCGAGCAGAGCCTGGAACCGTTCGACTCGTTGGATCCACCCGCCATCGCCCCGTCATTCCCAGATGAACCCGGATCGAATAGCCACCGGAGAGATCGATGACGAGGTTCTTGCCCACCGTTCTGATGCCCTCGACGGTCGCCCCGAGAATGCGGTGGGAATTGGCACGCACGGCAGGGGCGGTGCCATAGACCTCGGTGATCTCCTTGCCCAGCAAGATCGGACGCAGCTTGCTCGCGTGGCCGGCTACGGAGTCACCCTCGGGCAACTGCGGGCCCTCAGAAGTCGGTCTCGTTCACGTTCTGGAGACGAACCTGACCCTGCGCCACCAACTTGCCATCGGACTCCCTGGTGATGTCCACCTGCCACAACTGCTGTGTGCGACCGCGGTGAATCGGTGTGGCCTTGCCGACCAAGACGCCCTCGGTCATCGCCCTCACGAAGTCTGTCTTGTTGGACAGACCCACGGCGCCGGCCATCCCATTCTCCATAGCCCAGAGAGCGGCCCCTGTGGAGGCGAGCGTCTCGATCATCATGCAATAGACCCCGCCATGGACCACCCCGTAGGGCTGATGGTGGATATCTGTGATCTCGATGCGTCCTCCTGCGAGGTCCGCCGATGCGTCCGTGAGCTCCATGCCGGAGTGGGCCACGTACGTCGGACGTGCAGTGAACGGGTTCTCCATCAGCTTCCGCAGCCCCTCTCGAGACGGAGCGTGGGTCCGAGGTCGTCGTCGACGTACTCCCACACCGCGACGCTGAACCCCTCGAAGAAGGCCGAATTGGTGATGATCTCCATCTTCCCGTCGCCGTTGAGATCGGCAACGGTTCCCACCGAATGGGCACCAAGGAACTGATCGTCCTCGTCGAGCGCGACGGTGACTCCCAGAACCGCGGTCTGCACCTCGCCTTCGATCACCTTGCGCATGAAGAGAATCGAGTAATCGCCGGGCTGCATCAGAAAGCCGGTGGTGACTTCCTCCGCCACCACGAGCACCTCGTTGACTCCATCACCTTCCAGGTCGGTTCTGACGAGCTGTTTGATCGGCGGATCGTCGACGACGAGCCCCCGGCTCGCCAGGAGGCCAGAAGCGAAGTCTGCATAAGTCCCGTCGTCGGTAGCCCCGTCGTCGTAGAGATAGGGCTGAAGATCGTATGGTGCGGAGATGGCCACCCCGTACGGCCCGGGAAACTCCCCGAGCAGGTCGGGATCAGCCAGCTCGACTCCGATCAGCCCCAAAGGCTCACAGACCGTCGTCTGTGGCCCCGCCGTCGTCATGCCGAGTGAGCTCCCCAGGATCGTCTGATAATCCTCGCCCCCCACCACGGGCAGCCCCCCTTCGGTCTCGGCGTCGAGCCAGTCAGCTCCGTTCCACCATCCCAATGCCCCGAATTCGGTGGTGATGAGGGCTTGGTCGGCCCAGTCGCCCGCCAACAGGGTGGTCGTCGTCGCAGCGGCGGTCGTGGTCGGGCCGGGAGCGGCGGTCGTCGTGGTCGTGGGCGTCGTCGTAGTCGTCGCCTCGGTCGTGGATGTCGACGTGATCGATGTCGATGGAGAGCTCGTGGTCGATTCAGCAGTCTCTCCAGGGCTGCATGCTGCAGCCAGGAGGACGAGGGCGTACCCGATCTTCTTCATTCGGCTCTACAACCTATCTCGACGTTGGAACAGTTCCATGTCAGCCCCCACCCGGCGCAGCAACCGAGGCAAGAGGTGGAGCGGCAGCCCGACAACAGTGAAGGGGCTTCCCGAGATGGATTCGATGAACACCCCGCCACGGCTCTGCAATCCATACGAGCCGGCCTTGTCCATCGGATCGCCGCCGGCGACGTATCGGGTGATCTCGTCATCGGTCATGGGGATCATCTGCACATGAGTGACATCCACCAGTGATTCCACGCGGGCACCCTGGCCCACGGCGACGCCGGTGAACACCTCGTGGCGCTCGCCCTGCAGACGATGCAACATGGAACGGGCTTCCTGAGGATGGGCCGGTTTGCCCAGTACCTGCCCCTCGAAGACCACAGCGGTGTCGGCGGCTACGACAACGTCGTCGGGCGCGTCGATCGCCATCACCTTCTCCCTCGCGACTCTCTCCACGTAGGTCCCGGGTGGCTCATCAGGCCGTCGTGACTCGTCGACCCCGGCCGGTTGCACCGTGTGGTCCAGACCGATCTGATCGAGGAGTTGGGACCGACGCGGCGACGACGAGGCAAGAATCAGCTTCACAGTCGTCGGCCCAATCGGATCACCGCAGCGGGGTTGGCGAGGACGCCAGGCTCTTCGACAGGGTCGGCGTCGAAGAAGACGGCGTTTGCCGGCGTACCCGGAGCGAACTGCGAGTCACGGCCGGTGGCGACGAACGCAGCATGCGAGACGGCTTCGACCATCTGGCGATTCGACAGCCCGTACACCCCGAGCCTGATCGCTTCGGCCGCCACGTTGGCCGGCGTTCCCACCAGGTCGGTTCCCGCCAGCACGCTGACTCCTGCCTCCACGGCCAGCGGAAGCAAGGCCTTCACGTTCGCCAGGCCCTCCACGAAGAGCCGGCCCCCACTGGACGCTTCGCCCAGTTGAGCCAGCGTCGCCTCGACGCGGAGCAACGTAGGAACCCACATCCCCCCACGCTCCCCCAATGCTCGAAGGTCGGACTCGGTGAGGAAGAGCCCGTGCTCGATGGAGTGGACGCCCGCCGCGACGGCCATCGACGGAACCTGGCGGGCCATGGTGTGGATGGCGACGCGGGAGCCACCCTCCTCGGCAGCAGCCACCGCCTTGCGGAGTTGGTTCTCGTCGAAGTTGGCCACGGGACCGATGCCCCTTCTCGGCCAGTCGCCAATGACCTTGACCCACCCGCGCCCGGCGTTTGCCTCTTCAGCTGCTACCCGTCCGATATCCGCAGGGTCGATCTCGCGTGCGAAACCCGGGAAGTGACCTTCAGGAACGGCGATCACCTTGGCGGCGGCCTCGATGTCGGGGCGTTGGTCGGCCTCGAGGGCGTCGATGACCCGAATCGTGACGTCATCGGTCCAACCCTTGTCCAGGACGAGGGTCACACCGGCGGAGAGAGAATCCCTCGCTCGGACCAGGGCACCGTCGAAGTCGCCCGCACCGTATCGGAGCTCAGCCGCCGCCAGATGAGCATGGGCGTCGACGAGCCCGGGTATCGCCCACTGGTCTTGGCCGATGGTCACTGAGGCATCTCGAGACGGCTCCGCCCAGGAGCCATCGACGATATCGCGGACGACAGTGTCTCCCAGCGGGGAACGAAGCACGGCACGCAGACTCACGATTGGGACGCTAATTGCCGATCGATCCGCATAATGACCTAGTGAATCGGGTTCTCGTATTCCTACTCTTGTCCTCCGTCGCATGCTCGGGACCGGCCGCAACCACGACCACCGTCGAGAAGGATGTCGACACCACGGAGTTCGTGGCACCCACGACGACCCTCCCGAGCGTCGATCTCGAGATTCAGAGTTGTTCGGCACCACCGGTCACATTCAGCCCTCTATGTGAGATATACGAGCTGTTGGAGACCTGGTACGTGGACGCTCCCATCGACGCCGAGGTCCTCGCCGGCGTGGCTATCAGGGCTCTGGAGGAGTACACGACTACAGAGAGCGAAGAGCCACCGCGCACCCTTTTCTGTGCCATACCCCATGAGGCGTTCGCCGGGCTGTGCGATGAGCTGGTCGACCAGGTCGAGACGTCCGAGATCGCCGTCGGGCCCGCCGTGGAAGCTGCGATGCTGCACATGATCGACGTCGGTCTGGACCCGTTCACCTACTACCTGCCACCGGGTTCGACCGGAGCCGTGCGTCTCAATGGCATCGTCGGGGGTATCGGCGTCGTTCTGGACGCACGAGACGCGGTCGGGTCTAAGTGCACCACTGTGGCCGAGACCTGTCGTCTCGAGGTGGTGGTGGTCCTCGAGGACAATCCGGGGTTCGACGCCGGCCTTCAGGCCGGTGACATCATCACCGCCGTCGACGGAGAGCCGGTCGAAGGAAGAGGCTTCACCGCCATCGTTGCCCAGATCGCAGGAGACGAAACCGGAACGGTCGGGATAACGGTGGCCAGGGACGGCACCTCCCTCGACCTCACGATGGAGAGATCCGAGCTGACGGTCCCCACGGTCGAGTACGGCGTCCCGCTCGACGGCGTCGGCTACATCCGGATCCCGGACTTCGAGTTCGACATCCCACAACTTGTCGAAGAGTCTCTCGAGGAGATCGCGGCCGAGTCGCCGAGCACGCTCGTGGTCGACCTGCGGGACAATCCCGGTGGCTACGTCGACTCAGTCATCGAGGTGATCGACGAGTTCGTCGAGGACGGCGTCGTCATGGTGAGCGAAGCGCCGGACGAGCACGTCGAGTACACAGCCGAACCGGGCGGCGCAGCCACAGGAGAGCGTCTCCTGGTGCTGGTGAACCAGGGGACGGCCTCTGCCGCCGAGGTCCTGGCGGGGGCCCTTCGTGACCGTCGCAATGCGCTGATCGTGGGCACCAACACGTTCGGTAAGGACGCAGTGCAGATACCCTTCACCTTGCGCAACGGCGGTGAGTTCTACGTGGCCGTGGCACGCTGGTCCACCCCGAATGGGGATACCGCGGGCAACGGAGGTCTCGCCCCCGACCGTGAGATCACCTGGCCCACAGGCGCCACGGTGGAAGAGATCGTCGAGATCGCCCTGAATGCCGCCTCATGACCTCTAGAAAACCGATAGCTGCACTCGTCATCGCGTTGGCCCTCGTCTCTTGCTCACCAGGAGAGGATGCCGCGTCGTCCACGACCTCCTCCGTCGCCACCACATCGACGGCGATCGAAGCCGAAACCACGACCACGACCCCACCGGTCGACACGACTGTGCCAGACACCACCTTCCCGGAGACCGATCGGGTTCTCGAACTGGTCGGATGCGACGATGTCATGGAGGAGCCGGCCATCGTCTGCGAGGCGTACGACCTGATACGCGATCGATACGTGGACGACATCGATGACGAGGTCCTCGCCGATGCCGCCGCTGCCGGGTTGGCCCTTCTCGATGGAGCCGACACCGATCAAATCCTGGTGTGCGCAGCACCGACCGATGCGTTTGCCTCGACCTGCGACCTCGCCGCCTCGGCCGCCGATGACACAGACGAGGCAGCTGAAGCGATGGTTGCCGGCCTGGCGACATTCGCACTTGACCCCAACTCCGCCTACTTCGACCCACAGGTCCTGGACCTCGTGCAGGAGGAGCAGCAAGGCGAGATCCAAGGAATCGGCGCCTTGGTCTCCCCGGAGGACCAGACCATCCCGGGGGACGACAAACAATGCGGTGTCATATCCGAGACTTGCGAGATGCTCGTCGTGTCCACGATCGAAGGCGCACCTGCCGAGAAGGCAGGGCTCCAGGGAGACGACGAGATAGTCGCCGTCGACGGTGAGTCGATCCTGGGGTGGACGGTCGACGAGGTGACCGCGATGGTGAGAGGCCCGTCCGGTAGCGATGTCACCCTCACGATCGAACGTGCCGGTGAGCGGTTCGACGTGACGATCACTCGAGACGCGGTCCAGATCCCGGCGGTCGAAGAAGATGTCTTCGGTGACATCGGTTACGTGCGGTTGTGGACTTTCACCGGTTCGGCTGGCTCCCAATTCGAATCGACGATCGTCGACCTGCTGGCCCAAGGCGTGGACGAGCTGGTAGTCGATCTCCGGAACAACCCGGGCGGGTTGCTGACCACCGCCATCGACGTGACATCGGTCTTCATCGATGAGGGAGACGTGGTCGTCACCGAAGGGCCCGACGACACGACCAGCTATCCCGTTAGCGGCACGGCGATCGTGCCCGAGGGCATGGAAGTGACCGTCGTCGTCAACAAGGGCAGTGCCTCGGCATCGGAAGTCGTGGCGGCGACACTTCAGGAGCGAGGAAGAGTGACCGTGATCGGCGAGAACACATTCGGGAAGAACACGGTCCAACAGAGGTTCAGCCTCTCCAATGGTGGCGCCCTGAAACTGACCATCGCCCGCTGGCTGACACCCGGAGGGCTGGACTTCGGCGGCACAGGAGTCACACCCGACGTCGAGATCGAGAATGTGGCCAGTCTCGACGCTGCCGAAGTGGTCGAGGCGGCGACCAGTACCTGATCTCTACCTGGCTGTGATCGGACGCAGCTCCTTCGACTCCGAGTGCAGGGCGTTGCGCTGAGCGCAACGCCCTGCTCGCGGGCACATCGAGCTAGCCCTCCTGGGCCAGCCCCGGGTAGGCGATGCCGGTGTTGGCGTGGCAGTCGTACCCGTGCGGG
>DASUUP010000309.1:0-6171 GCA_036373995.1 Acidimicrobiia bacterium | reverse complement strand
TGTCCTCTGGTGGCATTCGGACGTCGACGATCGAGACGTCGGGCGGATCGGCCCGCACCCGTGAGCGAAACGAGTCGGCATCACCCACCTGAGCGGTGACCTCGATCTCCTCCTCCTCGAGAAGGCGGACCAACCCTTCGCGGAGGAGGACCGAGTCTTCAGCTATCAAAACGCGCACCCTAACCCTCCTCTTCTGGAAGGGGGAGCCAAGCCGTGACTCTCGTTCCGCGTCGCTCGCCTCGTTGGACCAGAAACCGACCTCCCATGGAACTGACCCGGTCACTGATCCCGCGGAGGCCAGACCCACCCGGATCGGCGCCCCCGGCGCCATCGTCCGTCACCTCGATCCCGAGCCCATCACCTTCATTGCGGACGGTGACTTCGACCGAGTCGGCGCCGGAATGCTTGAAGACATTGGAGAGGGATTCGGCCACCACGAAATAGGTCGTAGCCTCGATGTCATATGAGTAACGGCCGGCATCGACCTCGACCCGCACCGGAATCGGCGCCCGGTCGGCCAGGCTAGAGATAGCCGGTCCCAGACCTGCCTGCGTGAGTATCGCCGGATGGACGCCCCGAGCCAGTTCGCGCAGCTCCCCGATGGCCAGGTCGGCTTCGCGAGCGGCAGCAGCCAGAAGCTCATCGACGTCCGGGGCTCGTTCGGAGCCCCGCACGGCGACGTCTTTGAGCGTTGCCGACAGCGCGATGAGCCGCTGCTGAGCGCCATCGTGCAGGTCGCGCTCCACACTGCGCCGCGCCTCATCGGTGGCGCTGACCAGACGACGCCTCGACTCCTGGACTTCGAGGAGCTGGGCGCGGAGCTCGGCCTGGAGCTGTGCATTGTCGATCGCCAATCCAGCCGCGGCTCCCGCCGCAGCGACGAGGTCACCGTCCACCGCTTGGTCATGGACAACCGACACCCGCTCATCGAGTCGGGTCATCACCTCGGTATCCGGATCGAACTCGAGCCTCTCGCCGTTCACATCGACCCGTTCGTCGGAGTCCTCCCTCAGAAATGCCAGCCGGGCACCGGTGTCGGCGAGCGCTTCTCGCAGACGGTCTTCCAACTCCTGTGGACTCGCCGTCGAAGCCATGCCCTCCATCATGTCGGCAACACGCGCCCGGGAAAGACGGGTACTCAGCAGACCCGCCAGGATCAGACCCGGTAACACGATCAGGGCACCGTTTTGCACATAGAGGTTCAGCCGGGTCGGCTCCGGGGCCGGGGCTAGCCCGAGACTCGATGAGAAGGCTTCGGTCAAGCCCGCGAATCCACCGGTGATCACATTCGCCGCGGGCAACAGCACCAGGAGTATCACAAGGGGGATGAGGACGACGATCACGCTGCGGAGGTTGCGCCGACCGACACGGGACGCACGCAACCAGCGAGTCAACTGGACGACGACGATTGAGATAAGCACCAGGGGGGCCACAATCAGGCCAACCATGCCAATCGCCTCGGCCGCGGCCGGGTCGTCCTCGACCAACAGCAGGTGGGATGGACAACATGTCGGGTCGTCTATCGACGCGTAGAAATCGGTGAAGGCAACAACCGCCAAGGCGACCACGAGGACGAAGGCCATCCAAGACCCGGCAGCCCATCTCTCCCAGCCTCGGAGACGTCCCTTGGGCAACGTGTAGAGGATCACAAAGAGCAAGCCGTAGAGGGCGAACCCCCAGCCGACGGCCTCCCATTGGATTGCCGGTGCGATGAACACGAGCCGCCCGATCCAGATCATTCCGAAGACGATCATCCAGCGCCCTATGAGACTGTCCGGACGGCGACGATCGGCAGCCAGGCCGGCGAGAAGGAATGTCCAACCAACGGCCAACTGGATCCACAGCCACTCGGGCAGGTCGAGAACCAAGTCGTAGCGAGAAAGCGACCACTGCTGGACGGCAAAGGCCAACACGCTGAAGCCCGCAGCGGTCACCAGAATCATCGAGGCGGACCGCGTCCTCATGACTTCGATAATCGCACACGCGCACTCGCCGTGCCTCCGGGATAACCCTGGTCGAAACCCGTGATCTCCCTGATGAAGCCCAATGGAATGGGTGGTGACGACGAACAGCTGTGGCCGTGTTCAAGGGATCCGAACAACCACAAGGGAGATTCAGCACACGAGGTCTCGAGAGTCTCACCTGCAATGTGGCCCGCGACCGAAGCCAGGTCCACGGGGCCCCGAACTAGTCGACCCCGGGCAAGTTTGGTGGTTCTCGATCCGAAGGGTTTTGTGCCCGTGAACCTCGATGCCTGTGACGTGCTCCTGCTGAACCGCCTGTGTGGCGCATGCGCCACAGCGGCGGGCACGCCCGAGATCCGGAGGAGCCCGAGCGGACCGACATCGCCCTCAGCGGCGATGCGCGGAGAGAGAGAACCGTCAGCCCCCGATTGAGAGACACGGGTCTTCCGGCCGGCCGAAAAGACAGGATCCTCGGTTACCAGGCGACCCGTACCCGAAGAGTGCGTCCGTGGAGTTCGAAACCGTTCATGGCATCGATTGCGGCCCGACCCGCCGGTTGTGGCATATCCACGAAACCGAAGCCTTTGGAGCGTCCGGACTTCTCCTGAGTGCTGATCCTGGAGCTTTCCACCTGCCCGTGCTTGGCGAACAACTCCTCGAGATCGCCAGCTGTTGTTCTCCAGGGAAGATTCCCGACGTAGATGCGCAAGCTCTCACCATCTGGTGACGGTCTGGTCTTGAGACGCGTCTCGCCTCTCTGCCCGGATCTCTCGGGACGTGCGATGTTCGTCTCGGAACTCCGCCGCTTCGTGCCGATCCACGCCTTGTTTGGTGCCTCGATGGGTGCGCTCATGTTGATGGCTTGCTGGATCTTGCGAACGTCCCTGTCCTGGCCCTCGACGACCAGACTGATCACCGTTCCGGTGGCGCCGGCGCGTGCGGTGCGTCCGGAGCGGTGCACGTATTCCGTGTGGTCGTTGGCCAGGTCGTAATGCAGGACGACGTCGATGTCGTCGACGTGGATGCCTCGTGCCGCGACGTCGGTGGCGACGAGCGCGCTGACCTCCCCGTTGGCGAAGGCTCGCAGAACTCTGGTCCGCTGGCTCTGGGATCGGCCACCGTGCATTGCAGCTGCGGGCACCTGACTCCTGCCCAGCTGTTTCGCCAGCCGATCGGCGCCGTGCCTCGTCCTCGTGAAGACGAGGGTCCGTTGCGAAGCCTCGATGACCCGAGCCGCATGTTCGAGCCGATCGGACCGGCCGACCCGCCAAAAGTGGTGGTCGGCTTTCGGCTCGGTGCTGGGGTTGGCATCGGCGGACACCTTCACCGGATCTTGCTGGATCTGTTTGCTCAGAACGGACACTTCGCCGCCCAGGGTTGCCGAGAAGAGATGCGTCTGTCGCCTGTCGTTCGTCTGGAGCACGATACGGCGGACCGCCGGCATGAACCCCATGTCGGCCATCCGATCCGCTTCGTCGAGTACGACGATCTCGACCTGGCTCAGATCGACCGAGCGCTGCTCGATGAGGTCCTCGAGACGACCGGGAGTAGCGATCAGGACGTCGACACCGACACGCAGTGCCTTCTTCTGAGGTTGGTAGCTGACGCCACCGTGGACGACGGTGCTTCGGACACCGAGTGTCTCTCCCAGTGGGGCGAGGTCCCGATTGATCTGGGCCGCCAACTCGCGGGTTGGGGCGAGGATGAGGGCGCGTGGGCGTCCCGGGTCGGCCCGGGTCACGCGGGTGAGGAGGGGCAGTCCGAAGGCGAGAGTCTTGCCCGACCCGGTCGGTGCCCGGCCCAGCATGTCGCGGCCGGCGAGGCCGTGGGGTATGGCCGATCCTTGAATTGGGAACGGGTCGGTGATTCCCCGTCGGGACAACGCAGTGACGATGGGGGTGGGTAGGCCGAGGCCTTCGAAGGTGGCGGACATAGGTGTTCTCTTCCGTTGTTGGGTTCGATTCGCCGATCTCAGAAATCGACGGCCGCGTGCAACTCACGTGCGATGTCGAGATTCGGCTGTTAGAGGTGGTCCAACCGGAAGAGATGCCGTGACTCACCGGGCAAAGCGACCTGTCGTCGCCGACCTCCGCCCGATGCGGCTGCGGGGACCAAGCTACCAGCGTTTCCTCGGTAGCCGACATTGCAGGAGGTCACAGATCGCGTCATTCGTCCGGCACGCCTAGTGTTGGACTCCCTACTGCAAGGATCGTATGGCCAAATCCGAGAAGCTCGCGCTCGTGGAGGCCATCGAGCCGGAAGTCGACAGACTCACCACCGAGCATCTGGACCGTCGCAACGACTGGTACTACCACGACATAGTGCCATGGGAACGTGGCGAGAGCTTCAGAGAAAAGCCATGGGACGTCTCCCAGGCGACCATCTCCGAGAACGCCCGGACATCGCTCGTCCTCAATCTGCTGACCGAGGACAACCTCCCCTACTATCACGCACTGATCGAAAAACACATGCCGCAAACCTCCGCGTTCGTGAGGTGGAACAGGCTCTGGACCGCCGAAGAGGCTCAGCACTCGATCGCCATCAGGAGCTACCTGCTCACTTCGCGCAACGCCGACCCCTATCAGCTGGAGGACGACCGCAAAGCGACGATGATCAACGGCTACCAGCCCACCTATGACGACCCGACCGAGATCTTCGCCTACACGGCTGCCCAGGAGCTGGCGACTCGGGTGAGTCACCGCAACGCCGGCAAGATCACAGACGACCCCTCGGCCTACGAGCTGATGAGGAATATCGCATCAGACGAGAACCACCACTTCATCTTCTACAAGGAAGTGATGCGAGCCATGCTGGATCGAGCCCCCGATCTCGTTCTCGACGGGATCTACCGGGTGTTCTCGAACTTCCAGATGCCCGGGGTGGCGATGCCCAACTTCCTCAGACGGTCGATCCAGGTGGCCAAAGCGGGCGTGTACAACCTCCGCATCCATCATGACCGCGTGCTCACACCGTTGCTGAAGGACTGGGACATTGGTGGTCTGACCGATCTCAAACCCGTGGCTGCCGAAAGCCAGGAGAAGATCATGAACCTGCCGGACCTGATCCTCCGAAGGGCCGAGGTGTTCGAAAAGCGCGTGGGAATCAGCTACGCCTGAGGTCAGCCACCCATTAGGCGTTTTCCATCACTGATCGCGAAGGTCCTCCCGCATCTCCCCTACTGCCTGATCCTGTTCCAGGATCTGGTCCAGTCCCTTGTTGAACTCCTCCACGATCGCCCATCTGAAGAAAGCCCGCTGGGTGGGCGACAACTTCGACATCCTCTGGGTGAGTGCTTCCCTGTCGATCCAGAACTCGCCCCTCCTCTCGGAGTCGAGATTCTTTGTCCAGCCACAGACGTCGGCAACGGAGTAGTCCACCAGAGCCATCCTATCGCTGTAAGCCGTTGCCTTGGACGAGGCCCTTTTTCTCCCGACTGGCCTAGCGGGAGACTCCCGCTACTGTATTGACAGAACAGCCATTTTTTTGGCTGCCAACGCCTTGCTTGCTGCTTTCGGTCCGTCGGATGTCGCGGCAGAACCCACTCCTCTTTGGAGGTCACGGGCTTTCTGTCTGCCAGGTGTCCAAGAATCGACGGCAACGCTCAAAGGAGCAGCACATGTCCACCAATCTCTTCGTTGGCAATCTCAACTTTGCCACGACCACCCAAGACCTGGAGTCCCTGTTCGCCGAGTACGGCGAAGTGGCCGACGCTCAGGTGATCACCGATCGGGACACCGGCCGGTCCCGAGGATTCGGCTTCGTCGAGATGGCTTCCAACGAGGCAGCCGAGAAGGCAATCTCCTCACTCGACGGCAAAGACATCTCCGGGCGACAGCTCAAGGTAAACGTAGCCAAGCCCAGGTCTCGCTGATCCCCTGGGGATTCACCAGCCTGTTGGAGAAGAGGGCTTCCGCACTGTCGGGAGCCCCATCTCCGAATTCCAGCTCAAGACTCCGTGGCTAGGCGCGGACGAGAGGCCGCGCTGAAGCGAGCCAGAGAGAAAGCCCGCCAGGACAAGCAGGAAGCCAAACGCGAGCGTCGAGCCGCCCGAGATGCCGAAGACCCTTCGAGCGATTCTGTAGATGAGCAAGCCCTCATGGAACAGTTCGCTCAGCTCAGCGAACGTCACGAGGCCGACCAAATCAGCACCCAACAATACGCGGAAGAGCGCCACCGCATCTTCGTCGAACTGGGTATCGAATCCGAC
>DASUUP010000308.1:0-5042 GCA_036373995.1 Acidimicrobiia bacterium | reverse complement strand
GTGCCGGCTCGATCGACCGGTGGACACAGGGCCCGGCCCTTGACGAGCCAGCGTGCTATCGACGCGATCGAAGTGTCCGACGTCGACGAGTTGCTTCGCGTTGTCGACGGTCTCTGCGAGCACTCGAGGTGGGACGAGCTCGTCGAGCTCAAGCATCGCTGCCGGGAGGCCCTAGGGCGCGGGAAACAGCTCTGGGGAGTCGAAGAGCACATCCGCTACCGACTTGCCCTGGAGGCGCCGGGTAAGTGGGCAGGTGATGCGTTGAACGAGGGCGTGGCTCGATTCACACTGGGCCCACTCCCCGAGGTTGCGGCGTCGACCAAGACTTGGGCCGAGCTCGCGCCCCATATCGACGACGGTCCATGGCGATCCGTCACGGCCGCCGAACGGGTCGTGCGTGGAGACATCGACGTCGGGCCCATCCCGGACCTCCCCGACCGGCTCATGCCTTGGGAACCCACCTATCCGCTTGCCACCTACAAGTCGGACAAGGTGGAGACACCGTCTCCCCCGCCTGTCGAAGTCTCGGAGGCCGAGCTCCCGGCACGAGTCCACTCGATCGATGACTCACAGTCGGAAGGGGCTTTGTTCGATCTGGTCCAACCCTGGATCAACGAGTCGAGCGGTCGATATGAGGTGGCGACCGTGGAAGGTGACGAGCGAGCCGCGATCAGGGCGCTCGGCCTGACGAGGGCTCGCCTCGGGAGGATGAGCCCTGACCGGGCCCTGAGCTGGATGGCCTGGACGGGAGCATCAGGTGGAGCCCACGGAAGACGGCGGGGAGCGGCTGCCGGTCGCTACGGGGCCTGGTGGGCGATCGCCACCCTTTGCGACCTGGACTGGCCCGCGGATCCCGATGAGCTCGGCGGCGCGGTGGACCGGCTCACCTACCACTGGTTCGACGATGGCTCCCCTGGCACCGGTTGGGCGCTCCGCGTGGCCATCGCCGACCCTTCGACGGGCCTTGCCTGGGCGATTGCTGCGCTCGACTCGGCCGACTGATCGAATCAGGCCTCTGTGACCGTCACCACCTTGGTGTGCCAGCCCGTGGCCCCATCTGGCGCGGGTGGCGTCACTTCTGAGGTCTGAGTGTTGCCTTCGCCGTCCGTGGCACGGCACCGTAGTTGATAGCGCCCGGGCTCGGCAACGCTCCAGTCGACTCTCCACTGCACCCAGGCGTTGTCAGAGAGAGGCTCGGACAATTCGGCCTCGACCCAGTCCGAGTCCTCTCCGAGTTGTGCCTCCACACGCTGAACCCCGCGGGTCGGAGCCCATGCCACACCTGCAACCACATGGTCACCCACGGCTATGGAGCTGTCTCTACCCGGCGTGTCGATGCGGGATTGTGTCTTGATCGGAGCTTCCTTGGCCCAGCCTCTCGGGACCCAATACGCATCGAAGCCGTCCCAGGTGGTGAGCTCGATCTCGGAGAGCCACTTGGTGGCCGACACGTAGCCATAAAGACCCGCCACCACCAGACGAGCGGGAAAACCGTGCTCGAAGGGAAGCGGCTCGCCGTTCATCCCGACGGCCACGAGAGCCTCCCGCCCGTCGTAGGCAGCCTCGACAGGGAACCCGACGGTGAACTCGTCGACGGAACGCCCAACGATCTGCTCGGCACTGGATTGCACGCCGGCGCGGTCGAGAATCTCGGTCAGGGGCACCCCGAGCCAGCGGGCATTGCCGACCAGACCACCACCCACCTGATTCGACACACAGGACAGGGTGACGTCGCGCTCGATCATTCGCATGTCGAGCAAGTCGGCGAACTCGACCGAGTAGGGCTGGTCCACCAGGCCGGTGATGCTCAGCGTCCACTCCTGGAGATTGATACGCGGGACCGACAGCGCCGTGTCTATGCGATAGAAGTCATCGTTGGGGACCAGGATCTGCTCGAGTCCCTCTACTTCGAAGCTAGCGGCGTCGGGAACGGGTGGTAACGACTCGGAAGCGCTGGGCAGGGCAACGTCGTCCCGTCCCGCCACGGCCCTCTTGGCTCGCTCGATCAGAACCCGGCCGAAGGTGCCGGCGAGCGCCGCCACGCCAAGCACGGCGCCGGCGCCGATGAGGAAGCTGCGTTTGGAAGAGTCACCCTCCGCTTGGCCCGGCGTCTCGTCGAGGTTGTAGAGCATGCGGAGGGAGGCCAAACCCGTGACCACCGCCAACACACCGGGAATCGCGGCGTCGAGGAACGCAATCTTCGGGTCGACGAGGGCAGCGAGCACGGCCACCGCCCCGAAACCGCCGAACACCACCACCGCTAGCCAGAAGCGCTTGCGTGAGACGAAACCGACGACGGCGCCGATCAGGATCGTCACAGCCGTGATGCTGATCAGGAGCACCAGCTTGTCGTTGGTGCCGAAAACGGCAATCGCCCATTCCTTCACCGGGGTGGGGACGTTGTCGATCACCCAGTTGCCCAGTCCCTCGACGAGAGAGGGTGCACCGGTGATCAGCCCGGCGATGAGCTCGGAGACGCCAAGTGCGATCCCGGCAGAGAGGGCACCGGCAATCGAATCACGAACGCGAGTTGTCATCACGAGCTCAACGTAGGGGCAGGGTCGCTAAGGAATCGTAAATCCCAGTGTGTCTAGATTCAGATCCATGCAATTTGGAGCCTTCGTACCCCAAGGTTGGAGAATCACCCTCTCCGGCATCCCGATCGATCAGCACTGGCCCACGATGCTTGGTGTAGCCAAAGACGTCGAGAGCCTCGGCTACGACTCTCTTTGGGTCTACGACCATTTTCACACGGTCCCCGAGCCCACTCAGGAAGTCACATATGAGGCATGGACCCTTATGGCCGCCCTGGCTTCGACCACCGACACGGTGCGTCTCGGCCAGATGTGCACCTGCAACACCTACCGCCCTCCGTCCTACCTGGCCAAGGTCGCAGCCTCGATCGACGTGATCTCGAACGGCCGTCTCGAGATGGGCATCGGCGCCGGCTGGTATGAGCACGAGCACGACGGTTACGGCTATGAATTCAAGTCACCGGCAGGCCGGCTCGGCATGCTCCGCGAAGGCGTCGAGATCATGAAGGCCATGTGGACCGAGGACGTCGTCGACTACGAGGGCGAGTACTACGACCTCAGAGGGGCGATCTGTCAACCCAAAGGAGTCCAGAGACCCCACATCCCGCTCTGGATCGCCGGCGGAGGCGAGCAGATCACGCTCAACATCGCCGCCCGCTACGCCCAGTACACCAATTTCAGCGGCGGCGATCTCGAGATGTTCAAAGAGAAGTCTGAAATCCTGCGCGGGCACTGCAGTGATGTCGGGACAGACTTCGATGCGATCACGAGGTCGGTCAACTTCGACATCTTCTGTGCCAACTCGGAGGCAGAGCTCGATGAGAAGAAGAAGTGGTATCGCAGTCACATGGAGAAATACGTCTCCGAGAGAGGCGCGGACCGCTTCGTTCGGATGTACCAGCGGAGCTCTGGGACACCGGAGCAGATAATCGAGAAGATGAAAGCCTTGGAGGCGGCCGGAATGGGCTACGCCATCATCAACTTCGCGGACGTGGCTTATGACCGGAGCAGTCTCGAGCTGTTTGCCAAGGAAGTGATCCCGGCGTTCTCGTGATGGATGTCATAGTCGGCGACGACGGCGTTGCTCGTTGCTGGTGGGGCGCCGAGCCCGAGATCTACAGGGACTACCACGACCAGGAGTGGGGGATTCCCACCACCGATGACCACCTCTTGTTCGAGAAGATCTGCCTCGAGGGTTTCCAGGCCGGTTTGTCCTGGCTGACCATCCTTCGCAAGAGGGAGAACTTCAGGGCCGCATTCGATGCTTTCGATCCTGAGCTGGTGGCCGAGTACGGGGAGGATGACGTAGGGCGACTTCTCGCCGATGCCGGGATCGTCCGCCACGAGGGCAAGATCAGGTCGACCATCAACAACGCCAGTCGAGCTCTGGAACTGATCGACGAGCTCGGTTCTCTTCGAGACTATTTCTGGTCGTGGGCGCCTGAGCCGGCGCCGGCGCCAATCGAGATCCCGGCCACCACCGACGAATCGATCGCACTCTCCAAGGATCTCAAGAGAAGAGGCTGGAGTTTCGTGGGCCCGACCACGGTGTACGCCTTCATGCAAGCGATGGGACTGGTCAACGATCACCTCGGTGGTTGCCACGTCAGGGAGGCAGCTGCCCAGGGCCGACCATGAGAGCGCCCGGTCTGATCGACCGGGCGCTCTGAATGAGGCCCGGGATATGTCAGTCGTCGTTTTCCCCCGCCAGTAGCTGGTAGATCTGTCTGCGGGCTTCCTCGAGAATCTCCCGGGTCTTCCTGACCTGGTCCTCAGAGCCTGTTCGGGCCACTTGCATGACCGCGGCGCCGACACCGAAGCCGGCGTCACGCAACGCCGAGTAGGCCTCATGTGACTCGAATCGCTCCCACGGAGGGCCGTTGGGATCGGACTCGACCGTCTCTCGACCGGCATCGGTGAGCTCGAAGACGTTCTTCCCGCTCACATCGGAGGCCACGATCAGGTCCTCGTCCTCCAACTGTTGGAGATTGGGGTAGATCGACCCGGCACTCGGAGACCAGGCGCCGTTGGTGCGCTCCGACAACTCCTGCATGATTTGATAGCCGTGCATCGGCTTCTCGCCGAGGAGATGGAGGATGGCATTCCGAACGTCGCCACGCCGAACCTTGGCGTACCCGCGGCCGGGATGACCAGGACCCATGGGCATATCGCTCCAGGCTCCGAAGCCTCGGCCCCGGCCCCGTCCCCTTCGACCCGACTTCGACATCATGATCAGCCGTGCCTTACGGGGGTTTCTCATTGCATAAGACATTTTGTTTCGCCTCGCTTCCATCAGGCAGCGCCGACTATATCGCGATATATCGTGATATGTCAATAGGTGTCGACCTGCTAGGAGGTGACGAGGCGTCCTCGCCGATACCTAACCTCCGAGCCGTGATCGAGCGACCCGAGTTCACGATCGGAATCGAGGAGGAGTACCTCGTCGTGGATCGCGAGACCCGGGACCTGTTCAAGGAGCCTCCACGCGAGATGTGGGACGCCCTCGGC
>DASUUP010000307.1:0-6891 GCA_036373995.1 Acidimicrobiia bacterium | reverse complement strand
ATACCGCGGCCACCACAGATCGAGTCGAGGTCGACACCGAGACTGCGTGCTGCGTCGAGGACGTTGGTCCCTCTTTCGATTTCGCCCTGCCTGCCTGACGGGCTGAAGAGGACGTGGACCGCGCCCTCGACGGGGCTCATGCTCGGTTGCGGCGACCGGTGCGGCGACGCTCCCTTTCGCCGCCTTCGCTGGGCTCACGGAAGGCCTTGATCCAACTCACGCAGTCGGGGTCCACGCCGTTGAGCACGTTCGCCGCCATCACCGCTCGGCGAATCTCGGGCTCGAGCGGGTTGGTGATCGCCGAGGTGAGACCGCTTGCAGCCGCCATCGCCAGGAAGGCAGAGTTGATCCCGATCCGGTGGGGGAGCCCGAAGCTGATGTTGGAGGCGCCCACCGTGGTGTTGACCTTCAATTCCTCCCTCAGCCTGGAGGTGAGCCGGAACACCTGCCGGCCTGCCGTAGGCATGGCCCCGATCGGCATCACCAGCGGGTCGACGACGACATCCTCACTCGGTATCCCGTAGTCGGCGGCCCGGTTCACGATCTTCTCGGCGACGGCGAACCGGACGTCCGGATCCTCGGAGATGCCAGTCTCGTCATTGCTGATGGCGACCACGGCGGCACCGTGTCTGGCGACGAGGGGGAGCACCGCCTCGAGACGGTCCTCCTCACCGGTCACCGAGTTGACCAGCGCCTTGCCTTGGTAGACCTCGAGCCCGGCGGCCAGGGCGTCGACGATGGAGGAGTCGATGGACAGGGGGACTTCGGTGATCGATTGCACGAGCTTGACCGTCTCGGCCAGGATCGTCGGCTCATCTGCCAGAGGTATTCCGGCGTTCACGTCGAGCATGTGGGCGCCGGCCTCGACCTGGGCGACGGCGTCGGCCTCGACACGGGAGAAGTCACCGTTGCGCATCTCCTCCGCCAGCAGCTTGCGTCCGGTCGGGTTGATGCGCTCGCCGATGATGACGAAAGGCCGGTCGAAGCCGATCACGACCTCGCTCGTCGCTGAGCTCACGACCGTGTGTGTCATGCCGGCTGTGGCTCCTTTCGGCCGATCTCGACCAACTTCTGCTCCATGTCGCCGTAGCCGACGAACTGTCTCTCGAAACCGAGCCCGAGACGCTCGGCGGCCTCGCGGGCCCTGATGTCGAGCTCGGGGCTCTCGGTCTGAGCCAGGTACAGGAGTCTCGTGTAGTTGCCGAAGTAGTCGTCACGTAACTCGGGCCATCGATCGAGTCCGAGTCCTTCCCAGATGAGCCGGTCGAAGTGGCGGGCGAGATAGTCGGTTAGGTAGAGAGTCCCCGGCTCCACGTCGTGCATCTCCTGCCACAGGTCGCCGCCGGCGTAGAACTGATAGCAGTGTGCGCCGGGGAGACGCTCGGCTCCGAACTCATCGAGGACCGTGTCCAGCAAACCTCCGGTCCCACAGTCACCGTAGGCGACGAACACCCGGTCGTAGACGCCGGCTCGTTCGAGCCGCTCCCGCACGGCTCCCGGGATCTTCTCCGGCCTGTTGTGCAGGATGGCGGGCAGACACTCCACTCTGATGTTCTCGATCTGATTGCGGCCGACCACGTCGAGCAACTCCTTGGCGAGGGCGCCGCAGCCGAGAACCAGCACCGAGCGAATCTCCCGGGGGTCTCGGGGTCGGGCCCCAGAAGGGACAGCGTCAGGCGGCTCCACGCCGCTCCGTGACCAGCCGCTTGGCGGTGTCGGCGGCAACTGCTGCATCGCGGCAGTAGGCGTCGGCGCCGACCGCGGTGCCGAACTCCTCGTTGAGGGGGGCGCCGCCCACCATGACGATGAAGTTCTCGCGGATGCCCTTCTCCACCATGGTGTCGATGACCACCTTCATGTAGGGCATCGTCGTGGTGAGGAGGGCCGACATCCCCAGGATGTCCGGCTTGTGCTCGTCGAGGGCGTTGATGAAGGCATCGGCGTCGGTGTTGATCCCGAGGTCGAACACCTCGAACCCGGCACCCTCCAGCATCATCGCCACCAGGTTCTTGCCGATGTCGTGGATGTCGCCCTTCACCGTCCCGATGACGACCGTGCCGACTGTCTCGGCTCCGGTCTCTACGAGTAGGGGACGGAGAATGGCCATGCCAGCCTTCATGGCCTTGGCTGCGAGCAACACCTCGGGCACGAAGAGGATGCCGTCCCGGAAGTCGATGCCCACGATTCGCATCGCCTCGACCAGGGCGTCGTTCAGGACTTGCGTAGCCTCCCAACCGCGGTCCAAGAGGATGCGGGTGCCCTGGTCGATCTCGTCGGCGAGACCGTCATAGAGGTCGTCGTGCATCTGAGCGACGAGGTCGTCGTCGGAAAGGGTGGATAGATCCAGCTCTTCTTCGCTCATCCGTCCTCCTCCCGCTCGTGCCGCTGTGTGGAACGAGTACTGTACAGTGGGATTCGAACCGCAATACTATCGGGGAAATCGCCGTGTGGAAACAACTTTCCCCGTTCCGGGGTGCGGTCCACTGGACGGTATGGCATAGAAGACAAGCGAGGACCTGTGAGCGACGTACCCACCTCAGCCAATGTTGTCGTCATCGGAGCCGGGATCGTGGGGAACTCGGTGGTCCATCATCTGGCCGAGCTCGGCTGGCGTGACCTCGTGCAAGTCGACAAGGGGCCGCTACCCAATCCCGGCGGCTCGACCGGGCACGCCTCCAACTTCATCTTTCCGGTCGATCACAACAAGGAGATGACCCACCTCACCCGGGACAGCCAGAGTCAATACGAGGCGATGGGGGTTCAGACCACCAGCGGCGGTATCGAGGTGGCCCGTACCGAGGCGAGGATGGAGGAGCTGAGGCGAAGGATGACGTCTGCGAAGACCTGGGGAATCGAGTCGCATCTGTTGAGCCCCGCGGAGGTCAAGGAGAAGGTCCCGTTCATCAACGAGGAGATCATCCTGGGTGGCTTCTTCACACCTTCGGTGTCGGTCGTGGACTCACTCCAGGCCGGCACGTTGATGCGGCAGAGCGCAATGGACAAGGGTGCACTCACGGTGTCTCCCAACACCGAGGTGCTCGACATCGAGACCGAGAACGGGCAGGTAAAGGCGGTGGTCACCGACAGGGGCCGAATCGAGACCGATTACGTCGTGATCGCCTGCGGAGTGTGGAGCCCCCGTATCGCCCGGATGGCCGGAGCCACGATTCCGCTCACTCCGGCGGTCCATCAGATGATCGATGTCGGTCCACTGGAGATCTTGCAGGAGACGGGCAACGAGATCGGCTATCCCATCGTCCGCGACATGGACACCTTCTGCTACGAGCGGCAGACGGCGGGGTCGATGGAGGTCGGCTCCTACGCCCACCGTCCCATCTTCCACCACCCGGACACCATCCCCTCGATCGAAGAGGCCAGGCTCTCTCCGACCGAGCTTCCATTGACCCAGGACGACTTCGACCCTCAGCTGGAGCAGGCGATCGACCTGATGCCGTTCCTCGGTGACGCCGAGATGCGTTATGGGATCAACGGGCTGTTGTCGCTGACACCCGACGCCATGCCACTGGTGGGGGAGACCGAGGTTCGCAACCTGTGGAGTTGTGCCGCCATCTGGATCAAGGAAGGCCCTGGCACCGGCCGGGCATTGGCAGAGTGGATGACCCAGGGTTACCCCGAGGTCGATCCCCACGCCTCCGACATCGCCCGTTTCTACGACTATCAGCGCACCGAGGCGCATGTTCTCGCCAGGTGCGCCGAGCACTTCAACAAGACCTATGGCATCGTCCACCCTCGTGAGCAGTGGGAGTCGGAGCGCAACCTCCGCACCAGTCCGTTCCATCCCGCCACGCAAGCTCTCGGTGCCGTTTACTTCGAGGCCGGCGGGTGGGAGCGTCCCCACTGGTACGAGTCGAACGCCGACCTGGTCGAGAAGTACGGCGTCGAAGACCGGCCGCACGAGTGGGATGCCCGATGGTGGTCACCGATTCAGAATGCCGAGCACTTGGCGATGCGCGAGGGGGTGGGCATGGTCGACGTCACCGCCTTCGCCATCTTCGACGTCACCGGTCCTGGTGTCGTCGACTACATCGAGAGGATGACCGTCAACAAGTGCGACGTGGCGGTGGGCCGTGCCGTCTACACGCCGCTGCTGACACCCGAGGGAGGATTCAAGGCCGACCTGACCGTCATGCGTCTCGGAAGCGATCACTATCGGATCATCAGCGGAGGATTCGACGGTCCCCGGGACAAGCACTGGTTCACCAAGCACCTTCCCGACGACGGCTCGGTCCACTTCGAGGACAAGACGTCGGCCATCTGCACCGTCGGCGTGTGGGGGCCTCGGGCTCGGGACTTGATGGCCAAGGTCACCGACGACGACCTCTCCGACGAGGCACTTCCGTACGGCCACACCAAAGCGGTGCACATCGGCTCGATCCCGGCCCGGCTCTTCCGCATCTCTTACGTCGGCGAGTTCGGGTACGAGGTCTACACCACCATGCAGCACGGTCTGGCTCTGTGGAACCGTCTCTGGGATGCCGGCCAGGACCTGGGCGTGGTTCCCGTAGGGGCAGGGGTCTACGGGACAACCGGTCGCCTCGAGAAGGGCTACCGCCTGATGGGAGCCGAGTTGGAGTCAGAGTACAACCCGGTCGAAGCCGGTCTCGACCGCCCCAAGGTGAAAGGCGCCGACTTCATCGGGAAAGAGGCGTATCTGAAGGCGCGCGACGAGGAGCCCGCCGCGGTCCTGTGCACCCTCACCATGGAGAGCCACGAGTCGTCAGAGGGGACCAAGCGATATCCCTCCGGGGGTAATGAGCCCATCCTCACCACCGATGGCGAGCGCATCGTTGACTCCAAGGGAAGAGTCTCCCGTGTCACCAGCGCCGGCGCCGGCCCGTCGGTCGGGAAGTACCTGCTCATGGCCTACCTGCCGCCCGATCACGCCGTCGAGGGCACCGACCTCCAGGTGATGTACATGAACGAGACCTATCCGGTGAGGGTGGCGGTGGTCGGGAGCACCCCGCTGTTCGACCCGGACAACGCCCGAATGAGATCCGGGATGACGCAGTAGCCATGGGGGTTTCCAATACGCTTCTGTGTCGATTTTTCCGTCTCAGAGACGGAAAAATCGACACAGAATGGTTTGAGGGGGTCTCGTGAGGGTCCTCGTCTGCGTCAAGAGGGTGCCCGCGCCGGGTGCTCGAATCGTCTTGACCGAGGACGCCCGTTCCATCGATACGAATCTCCTCTCCTTCACGGTCAGTCCCCACGAGGAGTGCGCCGTCGAAGAGGGAGTGCGTCTCGCAGAGGCAAACGACGGGACCGTCACGGTTCTCACTCTCGGCCCTCCGCAGGCCGAGGAACAGTTGCGCTCGTCGCTCGCGGTGGGCGCTCACGAAGCAGTGCTGATCCCGACCGACGGTGAGGACTGGGACCCGATCTCCACTGCGTCGGCCATCGCAGACGCCATCGGCGAGCTGGAATCGTCGAACGGGCCCTTCGACCTGATCCTCTTCGGCAACGAATCCGCCGACTCCGGCGGCTACCAGGTGGGAATTCGCATCGCCCACGCTTTGGAACGCCCCATCGTCAGTGGGATCAAGGGCATCGACGTCGGCGATGGGAGGGTGCAACTCCGTCGCGAGACCACAACCGGCTCCGAGGTCTACGAGCTTCCCCTTCCTGCCGTCGTCGCCGTCAAGGAAGGGATCAATCTCCCTCGGTATCCGACGTTGAAGGGACGGCTCAACGCCAAGAAGGTCGAGGTGCAGAGAATCGAGGAGAAGCGAGTCGGCAGCGGCCAGAAGATGGTGCGGCTCGAGAACCCGATACAGGAAGTGTCCGAGACGACGGTCCTCGACGACGTCTCGGCAGTCGTCGACTTGCTCGAGGAGCTCCAGATGGTGGGTCGATGATCCTCGCCCTCGTGACTCACGATGATGCTGTCATCGAAGAGACTGCCTTCCAGGCTCTGACCATGGCGAGGCAACTCGCGGCCGAGCTTGGTGCCGACTTCCGAGCCGTCTGGGTCGGCGACGCGCCCGACATCGAGAGAATCGGCGTCTACGGTGCGACGACACTTCATCACGTCACACACGACGCCCTCGACGACTACGCCCCCCAAGCATGGGGCAAGGCCCTGGCCCAGCTCGTATCCAGTCTCTCTCCGAAGGCCGTCGTCGCCATCGGATCCGACCGCGGCAACGAGGTGATGGCGCACGTCGGTGCGTTTCTCGAAGAGCCGATGGTGGCAAATGTGCGTGACGTCACCCCCGGCCCGGAGGCATGGGAGATGACACGCACCCGGTGGGGTGGCTCACTTATCGAGAAGGCGACCCTCGAGGCAGGCGTGAAACTGCTGACCCTCACCGAACATGCCCTGGAGGCAACCCCTGCTGACTCACCCGTCGACCTGTCGGTGGAGGCCTTCACACCAGACCTCGGAGAGGCCGACCTGATCGCCAAAGTCACCGACCGGGTGACCACGAGCGAGGGGATCACCCTGGCCACCGCCCCAGTCGTTGTCAGCGGTGGTCGCGGCGTAGGCAGCGCGGAGGGCTTCGAGTCACTCGAGCAGCTCGCCGGGCTCCTAGGAGGCGTCGTCGGCTGTTCCCGCGTCGTCACCAACAACGGTTGGAGACCGCACTCCGACCAGGTCGGCCAGACCGGCACCGTGGTAGCCCCCGACCTCTACATCGCCTGCGGGATCAGCGGCGCGACCCAGCACATCGCCGGCTGCAAGGGCGCGAAGAAGATCCTCGCGATCAACAGCGACGTCGAGGCGCCGATCCTGATGAGCGCCGACTACGCCGTGATCGGCGACCTCACCGAGATCGTCCCGGCGATCACCGAAGAGCTGAGAAAGGCGCGCGTGGGGTAGTGCTCGCCGGTGCGCTCGCGCTCGCCGCGGCGCTGGCCGTCAGCGGCTAT
>DASUUP010000306.1:0-2548 GCA_036373995.1 Acidimicrobiia bacterium | reverse complement strand
GTGGGGAGAGGGCCGGTCGCCACGGTCATAATCCAGCGGGGCACTCTGAACCTGGGCGACGCTTTCGTGGCCGGGCCGGTGTCGGGCCGGGCCCGCGCCTTGATGAACGATCAAGGCGACCGAATCAAGCAGGCCACCCCGTCCGACCCGGTTCAGATCATGGGTTGGGACGACGTGCCGGCTGCCGGGGACTTCTTCGAGGTGCAGAAGAACGATCGAGAAGCGCGCAAGATCGCCGACGAGCGCCAGGAGGTTCTTCGCCAGGAAGCTCATGTGGCTCCGTCGGCCCGCGACCGCCTCCAGGGCCTCCTCGATCAGCTTCGCTCCGAGGATGCCACGCTCAACGTCATCGTCAAGGCAGACGCCCAGGGCTCGTTGGAGGCTCTGCGCGAGTCGATCGCCAAGATCGAGCGGGAGGGCGGGAAGATCCAGATCGTCCACACGGCCGTCGGTGGCATAAGTGAGAACGACGTCACGCTCGCCGAAGTCACCGAGGCCGTGATCGTTGGTTTCAACGTCCGGCCGGAGCCCAAGGCACGGCGCGCCGCCGAAGAGGCCGGCGTCGAGGTCCGCACCTACGGAGTCATCTACGAGCTGTTGGACGAGATCGAGCAACTTCTCGTCGGCCAGCTCGCCCCGGACCAGGAAGAAGTCGTCCTCGGCACCGCAGAGGTGAGAGCCATCTTCAAGGTGCCGCGTGCCGGGACCATCGCCGGCTGCTACGTCCTGGAGGGCACGGTGCAACGCGGGGCCAAGGCCCGTCTTCTCAGAGACGGCGTCGTGATTCACGATGGCGTCGTCTCTTCGCTGAAGCGCTTCAAGGACGATGTCCGGGAGGTCCAGTCCGGCTTCGAATGCGGTATGGGATTCGAGGACTACAACGACATCAAAGAGGGCGACAACATCGAGGTGTACACGGTCCGCGAGGTCGCTCGTACCTGATCGAGGAGCCTGCCAGCCATGAGCGACCGCATGATGCGGGTCAACTCGACGCTGCGAGAGGTGCTGGCCGACGAGATAGAGAGAATGAGCGACTCGAGGCTGGAGCTCGTCTCGGTGACGGCGGTCGACACGTCTCCCGACCTGAGGAGTGCCACCGTGTACGTCGACGTGCTGGCCGAGGACGCCCGGGAGCCGGCCTTGACCGCGCTCCGGGGTGCTGCCAAGCGTCTGCAGGCCGTCATCGGTGCTCAGGTCCGAATGAAATACACGCCCACGCTGGAATTTGCGCTCGACCCCGGGATCACCGGAGGAGAGCGCATGGAGCAGATCCTGCGCGGGCTGCGTGAGGAGGAGGAATGACAGTCGATCGCGAAGTGCTCGCCCGGGCTGCCGAGGTCATCGGGGGAGCGAGGCAGATCGCGTTGGCGTGTCACATCGGTCCGGATGGTGATGCCCTGGGCTCCATGCTGGGCTTGGCGGTCGCCGCCGAGAACGCAGGCAAAGACGTGGTGGCGAGCTTCGGCTCCCCCCACGTCATGCCTCCCAGCATGCGGTTTCTGCCAGACCATCTGCTGGTGCCGCCCGACGAGTTCCCCCAAGCCCCCGAGGTGATGGTGGTTCTCGACGCCGGCTCTCTCAACCGTCTGGCGGAGCTCGGCAGCAATGCATCCGATGCGGAGACCGTCGTGGTCATAGACCACCATGTGACGAATGAAGGATTCGGCGACGTTGCCGTTGTCGACCCTGCGTCGGCTGCCACCGGGGAGTTGGTCTATTCCCTCCTGAAACTCCTGGACTGGGAGATCACACCGGTCGTCGCCCAGTGCCTTCACACCGCACTCGTCACCGACACGGGGCGCTTCCAGTACTCGAACACGACACCGCGGACGCTCGAGATCGCTTCCGAGCTGGTCGCCGCCGGCGCCGAGCCCGCAGTGATCGGTCGTCATGTCTATGAGGAGGCACCGTTCGGCTATCTCAAGGCCGTTGCCGTGGCCATGGGTCGCGCCGAGCTGGATGAGGAGCTGCGGGCAGTGTCCACGACCATCACACAGGCCGACCTCGAGGCCAACGACATCGACTGGGCCGACACCGAGAATCTGATCGACGTGCTGCGTCTCGCCATCGAGGCTGACACCGCCGTGCTGGTCAAGGGTCATGCCGACGGCTCGGTGAAGGTGAGCCTCCGCTCCAGAGGTGACACCGACGTTGGCGGCCTGGCCGCGGCGATGGGCGGCGGCGGGCACCGACTCGCTGCCGGGTTCAGCACCGAGGGCGACGTCGAGGTAGTCCGCAAGAAGGTTCTCTCGGCGATAGGCGATTACCGGTGACCAGGGGCTTCCTGGTGGTGGACAAGCCGAGCGGTATCACGTCCAACCAGGTCGTGGGCGAGGTCAAGAAGGCGACCGGCACCAAGAAGGTGGGTCACGCCGGGACTCTCGACCCGATGGCCACTGGTGCCGTCGTGGTGGCCGTGGGAGATGTCACCCGATTGATCAAGTTCATCCAGGATCAGCCCAAGGAGTACCTGGCCACCGCCCAGTTCGGAGTCGCCACCGACACGCTCGACGCCGACGGAGCCGTCTTGACCAGAGAGCCGATGGAC
>DASUUP010000305.1:0-5487 GCA_036373995.1 Acidimicrobiia bacterium | reverse complement strand
GGCACCTCGGAGCCATTGTCGCGTCGCAGGACCGCGACAGGGTCCAGTTCGAGATCACGAGCCAGCCGAAACGCCTCTTCGATGTCGTTGATGGGCCCGCAAGGTATCCCGGCGGTTCGGATACGTTCGATCCAAACCTGGCTCGTCTCTTCGATCAGCACAGCTTCTATGGCCTCATGGAGCTCGTGGCGATGGAGGACCCGGGACTCGTTGCTACGCCAGCGCTCGTCCCGAGCGAGCTCTTCGAGACCCAGTGCAGAGCACAGGCTCCGGAACTGCCCGTCGTTGCCGACGGCTATCACGACCTGCTCGGTTGCGGTGCGGAAAGGCTCGTAGGGGGCGATGCTGGGATGGAACATCCCCAGCCTTCCAGGTACGACGTTGCCGGTGAGGAAGCTCGATGCCTGATTCACCAGGCCGGCAAGTGCCGAACCGAGCAGGCTGATCTCCAGGAACTGGCCCTTGCCGCTTCGCTCTCGCTCGAGGAGGGCAGCGATCACGCCCGTGGAGGTGAACAGGCCGGTGAGGACATCGACGACCGCGACCCCCACTTTCATGGGGGGTCCGTCGGCTTCTCCGGTGATGCTCATCAGGCCACTCATTGCCTGAACCAGGTAGTCGTAGCCGGGAATGTCGGCTCCGCGCTTCGAGCCAAAACCGGTTATGCGGGCATAGACCAGTCCCGGGTTGGATTCGGCGAGCTCCTCATAACCCAGCCCGAAGGACTCCATGGTCCCGGGTCTGAAATTCTCCACCACGACGTCCGCCCCCAAGGCGAGTTGTTTCGCCTCCCTACGCCCTCTCCCGGTCTTCAGGTCGATCACGACGCTTCGCTTGTTACGGTTGACGGCCAGGAAGTACGACGCCTCACCCTCGGGCGAGTAAGGAGGCCCCCATGATCGGGTGTCGTCTCCGCTGCCGGGACGCTCGATCTTGATCACCTCGGCGCCGAGATCACCCAGGAGCATCGTGGCCAGAGGCCCGGCGAGAACACGGGAGAAGTCGGCCACCTTCAGTCCGTCCAGGGCGGGCTTGTCGATTGGAGAGCTCACGAGTCTCGAACCATCGGGTGTTTCATCGATGGTCTTGGCCGGGCTCCGGTGTGCTCGGCAACGACACATTTCTCCTCGAGCGAGAAGAGAGCTCATGGAGCTCTGACACCTCGGACCAGTCCCGGGGGGATTCACACATCCTCCCCGACATTAGGCGGCGATCGTGCCGGCCCAATGCAGGTTTCCCCAGGCCAAGGACACGTTCGACGCCACCACGAGGCGGGGACCCGCTGGAAGAGGCGCTGGTACTGTCGCCGTACCGTTAGCCAAGGAGCACTTGCTTGACCGTCCCTTTTCGCATCGGGGTGATGCAGCTGACCATGGAGCCCGTCTCCGAGATCCTCGAGCACGCCCGCACGATGGACGAGAGCGGGTTCGACACCATCTGGCTGGCCGAAGCCTATCCCTGGTGGAGGAAGCACTCCATGGAAGCCCGGTCCACCACCGGCCTGTCCTCACTGATCGCAGCCGAAACCGAGCGGATAGCGGTGGGCTGGGGGATCATCTCTCCCTACACTCGTCATCCAATCCAGATCGCGATGGATGCCCGGGTGACCCAGGAGATCGCAGGTCCCGGACGTTTCTATCTGGGTCTCGGCGCTTCGAAGATCCTCATGAGGGAGGTGGGGGACCCGTCGTTGCCACGCACTTCGGTGGTGGAGGCGATCGAGATCGTCCGGGCGATCCTGGCCGGGGAGAGTCTCGAATACGAAGGACGGGTGTTCACCGCTCGGGTACCCGAGATGCCAGAGGACACCGAGGCTCCGAGAGACACGGTCCCAATCTACATGGCCGGCACCGGGCCCAAGATGCAGCAGACCGCGGGTGAGATCGCCGACGGTCTCCTGACACCGAGCATCACCACCCCCGGCTTTGTCGGCTATGCCAAGAGCAACGTCGCCGAAGGCGCATCGAGAGCAGGACGCGATCCAGATGAGGTCGACATCGGTTGCACGATCGTATCCTCCATCCACCACGATCGGGGCAAGGGACGTGAAGGGGCGCGCGAGATCGCGGGGATGTATCTCGCCAACAAGGTCCAGAACATCCGAGACTCGGCGGACGTGCTCTTGGGGGAGGCGGGTCTGACATTCGATGAGATCGAACCCATCGCCCGCGCCATGGATCAGGGCGGTCGGATGGCGGCCAAGGAGAAGGTCACCGACGACATACTCGACAAGACCTGCCCTATCGCGGGAACGCCGCAGGACTGCATCGACGCCATAAACGACTACCGCGAGGCGGGGTGCACCCACATCATGCTCGAGCTATGGGGCGAGGACCGCGACGAGCAGCTCAGACTGTTCGGCAGGGAAGTCCTCCCCGCCTTCAAAGAGTGATCACGTGGAACCTGAGCTGACATCACGGATCACATCGTCGATCGACCGCGACCGTCTCGTGGCCACGGCATCCGACCTGGTGGCAATCTCCAGTCCCACCGGCACCGAGCTCGAGGCCGCCCGATATCTCGCAGATGTCATGAACGGTCTCGGACTCGAGGTGACGCTGCAACACATCGAGGAGGGCCGTGCCAACGCCGTTGGTCGGCTCGGGAGTGCCGGAACCGGGCCCTCTCTCATGTTCAACGGGCACCTCGACACCTCCTACTCAGGAGACGAGGAGTGGCTGCAAGGAGCTGGCTTTCGCCCCGAGCCCCAGGTCCGCGACGGGGCGATCTTCGGCCTCGGGATCATGAACATGAAAGGAGCTGTTGCCTGCTACGTCGAAGCGGTTCGGGCTCTTCTCGATGCCGGGGTCAGACTCACCGGTGACCTGGTCATAGCCGGTGTGGCCGGGGAGATCGAGAAGGCGCAATGGTGGCCGGAGTTCGTCGGCAGCGAATACCGCGGGTACGGGTCGGGCACCCGACATCTGGTGGTGCACGGAGGCGTCACAGATGCTGCCATTCTCGGTGAGCCGACGGAGGAGAGACTGGTCTTGGGCCACTGGGGGACTCTGTGGGCGAGGATCTCCACCGGTGGGCCGTTCTTCCACACCGCCTACAGCACGGGACGTCAAGCAGAGAACTCGATCGTCCGCATGCACGACGTTGTGGAGCGGGTGAGACCATGGCTCACCGAATGGGAGGAGCAGACCAGTTACAACGGCATTCGGGGAGCGGCCAATATCGGAGCGATCACCGGCGGGTTTCCCTGGCGTCTCTCCAGGACCCCGCACCAGACCAGCCTCTTCCTCGATCTGAGGGTACCCCCAACGATGACGATGCTCGAGGCGGATCGGTCCTTTCGCGGCCTGCTCCGGTCGCTTCAAGAGGATTTAGCCGGCCACGAGATATCGGGTGAGGTCTTCGTCACGGCCCCGGGGTCGGAGATCGACGAACAGCACCCGCTCGTGGCAGCGGTCTCTGCCGGACATGAGGCTGTCCACGGAAGCCCTCCCGAGACCGACTTCGTCAGATGGGGATCCGACGCGGGAATCCTGTCCCGGTACGGCGTCGCATCCCTCAACTATGGTCCGATTTCGAGCGCCCTTCCCGGGCCCGAAGGCGAACAGGTCCCCATCGAGTCGTTGATCAACACTGCCGGGTCTTACGCACTGGCGGCAATCGAGTACTGCGGAGTAGCTACATGAAACTGGTCACGTATAGAGACGCATCAGGAAGAGTCGGCCCGGGAGTGATCCGTGACGACCGCGTCGTGCCACTCGACGGCCCTGACATGAGAAGTGTCTTCGAGAGAGGATCCGTCGCAGAGCAGGCCAACCGAGCCCAGGACTCGGGCGCGGCGCTCGACGAGGTCCGGTTGCTGGCCCCGATCATCCCGAAGAAGTTCTTTCACACCGCGGGGAACTACCGGGAGCACGAGGAGGAGTCGAAGCGAGTCGGCTGGTCCCACGAGATCGCCCCCTGGATCGTCTTCTTCCAGAACGTGGACGCCATCATCGGCCCCGACGACCCGATCATCTATCCAGCCCACCTCACCACCCAGCTCGACTACGAGCTGGAGCTGGCCATCGTCATCAGCAAGAGCGGAAAGCATTTCGGGCCCGAGGAAGCCGAGGACTACATCGGTGGGTACGTCATCTTCAACGACATAACCGCCCGAGACATCCAGCGCGAGGAGATGCGCTCCGGAGTCTTCAGCTTCTGCAAGGCGATCGACAGCTTCTGCCCCCTCGGCCCCTGGATCGTCACGCCCGACGAGCTGGGCGACCCCCACGACCTGACCGTCGAACTACGCGTCAACGGAGAGCCTCGCCAACAGTCACACTCGGGGAACATGTCGGTCACGATCCCCGAGATCATCGCCCACTACTCACCCATGGGCTACTCGGCGGGCGACGTGGTCTCCACCGGGACCGTTTCCGGTGTGGCCGCCTTCCGGGAGGATGCGGAGCTCTACTACCTCAAACCGGGCGACGTCATCGAGTGCGAGATCGAGAACATCGGCATCCTGAGGAATCCGGTCATTTCCTGGGAGGACGCCTACGGGGCACCACCCCCGGACCCTGCGTGAAGGAGGACAGTTGCCGTACCCGGTCGATGAGAAAAAGCTGAGCAGGGTCCGGTCCCTGATGGCCGACCACGAGCTCGACGCCCTCGTGGTCAGATCACCCGACAACGTGGTCTACCTCACCAACTACTGGCCGATGAAGGGTTACGCGTTTGCGATCTTTCCCCGGGAGGGGGAACCCGCCCTCGTCGTCCTGGAGTCCCAGGAGGCCGAGGCCAATCGCTGCGCCTGGACGTCCGACGTCCGGCCTTTCCGCTTCTACGACCGCAACGACCCCCGTCCCCCGACGGCCCGATCGCTCGACAAGTGCCTGGAGACACTGCGCGACCTCGATCTCACTGGTCGCATCGGCATCGAGATGTCTCAGGGGAGCCAGGGCGCCGACCGGATGGCCGGCGAGCCGACGGTTTTCACCAAGGACTACTTCACGGCCTTCGACGGTGTCGCCTCCGAGGTGGTGGATGCCTTGTCGGTTCTCACCCCGGCCCGGATCACCAAGACCGACCAGGAGATCGAGCGGATGAAGATCGCCAACGAGCTCGCCGTCCTCGGGTTGGAGTACGTGGAAGAGCGTCTCGAGGCCGGGATGAAGACCGCGGCCGTCGCTGCGATGTTCGAGGGTCACGTCCACGAGGTCGGGATCGGATACCAGGGAAAGATCGACATGGCTCGGGCTTTCTCCCTCGTCTGGTCCGGACCGGAGATCCGCACCTTCACCCCCACCCGGGACTTTCCGGTGGTGGCCAACGAGCCGACCCTGTTCGAGATCTGGGTTTGCGCCGACGGATACTGGAACGATCTGACCAAGAACATGGTGGTCGGTGAGCTCAACGACCGATACAACCGGCTCCTCGACTCACTGCTCGAGGTCTGGGATCAGGCGATCGATCATGCCAGGCCGGGAGCAGAGCTGGGCGAGCTCGACCGGCTCATTCGTCGAGGAATCGTCGACGCCGGATACG
>DASUUP010000304.1:0-6976 GCA_036373995.1 Acidimicrobiia bacterium | reverse complement strand
CGACACCAGTGGTGACGGCCCGCCTCTTGCCCTGTTGTTCATCCCGACGCTCATCGGATACTTCATCACGACCGTGGTCATCGCTCTTCTCGCCCGTGGCATCGGTGCCGACTCGGCCGCGGACGGGGTCGTCCTCGGCGTGGTGTTGGGGATCGGCTTTGGGATGGTCGGGGCGTTGGTGAACCAGGTCTATGAGGGGAAGGGCAGCAGCTATTTCCTCATCAACGGGATCAATGCCGTGATCGCATATGCCATTGTCGGTCTGATCGTCACGGTCTGGACCTGACCCGGGGGCCACGCTTGCGATCGTAGAGTCCCCATTGTGGCCGGGAAGTTCACGATCAGGTCGATGGAGAAGGAGGACTGGCCGGAGGTCGCCAGCGTCTACGGCGAAGGGATCGGAACCGGGATCGCCACATTCGAGACACGGGTCCCGGACTGGGACGATTGGAACACCGGACACGTCGACACATGTCGGCTCGTCACCGAGATCGACGGAGCGGTCGTCGCCTGGGCCGGCCTGACCCCAACCTCGAGACGGGAGGTCTATCGGGGAGTTGCGGAGGCCAGCATCTACGTGGCGGAGGCGGTACGGGGTCGGGGCATCGGGTCGACTCTGCTGGGCGCCCTCGTCGAATGCAGCGAGCAGCACGGCTTCTGGACGCTACAAGCCGGGATATTCCCCGAGAACGAGGTGAGTGTGCGCCTCCATCGGCGGCACGGTTTCCGCATCGTCGGGACGAGGGAGCGAATTGGCGCCAGCAACGGCCTCTGGCGCGATGTGCTTCTCTTGGAACGTCGCAGTGCGAACGTCGGCGGGTACCCCCCAACCAGCGGCGGAAGCGCCCCGTAGCGGGTCGCGTCCGCCGCTGGCCGCCCCTTGGGCCCCGGGCCAGGAGGTCCGATTCCGAGTCCCGACCACCCAACGGGTCGGGACTCGCCGTGTGAGCAACTCTCGAGCCACGCCCCACGCGTCTTCGTCGCCCACACGCCGGACCTCCATGCGGCGTCCTCGGTGTGAAGGATATCCGACTCAGGTCGAGCTGTCTCGCGGTTTGTGCCTCGGCGCGCCTTCTCGTTTCCTGTTGGTGGTGATCGAACGCACCGCTCAGGCGGGCAGGGCCCGTTCGAGCATCGTCTCGACGTTGGTGCCCGGAGGCAATGTTCCGTAGAGGGCGCCGTGGTTCTCCCTGAGACGGGAGACGGCAAAGGCCTCGAACACTTCCTCCTCGCCGTGTCGGGCGAGCAGCGTCCCTGCCCAGGCGATGGCCAGCGACTCGACCATTCGCCGCGCCTCGAACTCGAGGTCGTGTGCCTTGGATATCGCTTGCCTGGCACGTGAGATGGATCCATCGAGCCGCTCGTCGGCCCCCGATGCCTGCTCGATCTCGTTCAGGAACATCTCGAGACTTTCAGGAGATCGGCCGGCGGCACGAAGCACGTCGAGTGCGATGACGTTGCCCGAGCCCTCCCATATGGCGTTCACCGGCGACTCCCGATAGAGCCGGGGCATGATCGACTCCTCGACATAGCCGTTGCCACCGAGACACTCCAGCGCCTCTCGGACCACCTCGCTGGTTCGTTTCGTGACCCAGTACTTCGCGATCGGGAGGGCGATGCGTTTCATCGCGGCTTCGGCGGGGTCGGCCGCGGCACGATCGAACGCACCGGCCAGGCGAACCATCATCAGCGTGGCGGCTTCTGCCTCGATCTCGAGATCGGCGACCACGTTTCGCATCAAGGGTTTGTCGATGAGCTTGGCGCCAAAGGCGGAACGGTGGGACACATGCCATGAAGCCTGGGAGACAGCCTGACGCATGAGCGCCACCGAGCCGATGACGCAATCGAGCCGGGTACCGTTGACCATCTCGATGATGGTGGGGACGCCCCGACCCTCTTCCCCCACCATCACGGCCCAAGCTCCATCGAATTCGACCTCCGAAGACGCGTTCGAGCGGTTCCCGAGCTTGTCTTTCAGACGCTGGATCTGGAAAGCGTTCAGCCCGCCCTCCGGTGTCCATCGAGGCAGCAGAAAACATGAGAGGCCACCGGGCGCCTGAGCGAGGACGAGGAAGGCGTCACACATGGGTGCCGAGGTGAACCACTTGTGCCCGGTGATGGCGTACTCCGACCCAGGCCCGCCACCATTCAGAGGAGTCGCCCTGGTTGTGTTGGCCCGTACGTCGGATCCTCCCTGCTTCTCGGTCATTCCCATCCCCATGAGCAGACCCTTTTTCTCCGACGCCGGGCGGAACGTCGGGTCGTACTCGTGGCTGACGATGCCGGGAACCCAGTGACGAGCGACTTCCGGCGTGGTCTCGAGGGCGGGGATCACCGAGTAGGTCATGGAGATCGGGCAGTTGTGACCGGATTCGATCTGTCCCGTCAAGTAGGTGAAGGCGGCGCGAGTCACATGGGCAGCCTCGGGTGGGTCCTCCTCCCAGGGGAGGCTGTGGTTGCCGTTGGCCACCGCGGTCTCCATCAGAGAGTGCCAGGAAGGATGGAACTCCACGCGATCGACCCGGTGGCCATAAGGGTCATGGGTGAGAAGAACCGGGTCGTTGCGGTTGGCCTCGAACCCCCATCGGTAATACTCGGCGGATCCGGTCATCTCCCCGAACTCGACCAGCTGATCACGGGATGCCTTGCCGCCCTCGCGACCGACGGCGTCGTCGAGAACCGGATCTGACGTGTACAGGTTGTATCCCTCGAGCGGTGGCGCCTGGTTCAGGACTTCGTGGGTGTCGCTCACATCCCCGAGGATACGACCGTTCTGTGCGTGTTGGTGGCGACTCTGTTGCCGCGAATCCACACGTGAGAAATACCGGTGCGGCCGTCTTATGGTTCGCCCTTCCTGTGAGAAGACGATGAGGGGCCGCATCAGAGATCGTGCACTGGGTGCTGTTCTGTTGTTGGTGGTTGCCGCTTGCACGGGCTCTGCCGACCCAACTACGACGACCGTCGAGCCGGCCCCCACGACCGTTCCCGCCAGCACGACCACCACCGAAGATCCGCTCCTGCGGCTGGCTCTGCCGGTCGACCCCGATGTGGTCCGGGGAAAGCTCGAAAACGGGATGAACTATTACATACGGGAGAACGACTCGCCCGGCGGACGGGCTGAGCTCAGACTCCTCGTCGACGCCGGGTCGGTGCAGGAAGACCCCGACCAGGCAGGCATGGCCCACTTCCTCGAGCACATGATGTTCAACGGCACCGAGAACTACCCGCGCAATGAGCTGATCGACGTCCTCGAGGCATTCGGGCCCCGTTTCGGGCCCGACATCAACGCATTCACCTCGTACGACGAGACCGTTTACGAGCTGAGCCTGACCACTGACGACCCCCTGCTCCTCGAGCTCGGCATCGACGTGCTCCGGGAGTGGGCCACGCGAGCCACATTGACCGAGACCGATGTCGTCGAGGAGCGTGGTGTGATCCTCGATGAATGGCGCACCAGGGCGCAAGGCTTCGTCGCCCGGGTCAATGAACAGATCGAGAGTCTGGTGCTTCCCGGGACCGACTACGAGGGACACCAGCCGATCGGCACGTCCGAGTCGATAGACACCACGTCGCCGGAGGAGCTGCGGCGGTTCTACGACGACTGGTATCACCCTGAGCGGATGGCGATCGTGGCGGTGGGCGACTTCGACGTCGCAGCCATAGAGAGTTTGATCACTGAGGCCTTCGGGGACATCCCGGCCGCGGAGACGCCCCGGACTTGGGAGACGCCGGAGTATCAGGCTCTCACCGAGGCTCGAGCCGCCTCATTCGTGGACGAGGAGGCGACGACCGCGGGAGTGACCGTGATCTGGCCGATCGCCAACCGGCCCCAGGCGACGGTCGGCGATTATCAGCGCTCCCTCGCCACCACTTTCGGTCTGGAGATCCTCGCTGATCGGTTGAGTGACGACGCCTCGGCGGGCGAGGGTGCGCTGCTCGGGGCCACGATCGTCGACCTCGGCTGGACCCGATCGTTCAGCATCGAAGGCTTCGACGCCGAGGTGCGGGCGGGCCAGGCCGACCAAGGTCTGGAGCAGGTGCTCCACGAGGTCGAGCGCATCCGTCGCGAGGGCATCACCGAAGACGAGTTCGAACGCGCCGTGAGCGGCTACGAGAGCTTCTCGCGTCAGATCTACGATCAGCGGGAGAGCGCGCAGGACGCTCAGTTCACGGCGCAGATCGTGGGCCACCACCTGACGGGCGGACACCTGATGAGCCCCGGTCAGCGTTTCGACATCGAGTCCGACATCCTCTCCCGAATCACCATCGACGATGTGGAGACTGCATTGTCGGCTGTCGTGGAAAGGCCTCCCGTCGTTTTGGTGGTCGGCCCGGACGACGAGGGTCTCGAGATGCCCGACGCCGAGCGCATCCTCGCTTTGGTCGACGGTTTGGCCACGGCCGATCTCGGCGAGAGGAGAACCGTCGAGCCAGGCGACGGAGAGCTCATGGAGCGGCCGGAGCCTGCCCGGATCCTGAGCTCGACCATCGACCCGCGCTTCGAGTACACGACGCTTCAATTCGAGAACGGCGCAACCGTGTACCTCTGGGAGAGCGACATAGCCAAGGAGGCGGTCTTTGGCCTGATCGAAGGTTTCGGTGGCATGTCTCAGGTCGAGGTTGAAGACCTTCCCGAGGCATTTCTCATGACCGAGATCGTTGGAAGGAGCGGGGTGGCGAGGTTCGACGTTCCCGCTCTCCGCCGCTTATTGACCGGCACCATCGTCGGCGTCTATCCGTGGATCACCGAGACCCGCCAGGGTCTCGAGGCCAACGCCTCCGCAGAGGACATCGAGACGATGTTCCAGCTCATCCATCTCACCATGGCCCAGCCTCGTTTCGACCAAACCGCCGTCGACGCCGTGCTCGACGAGATGGGGACGCTCAACGCCTCGCGCGCCGACGTGCCGGACCTGCTCTTCGAGGAGGCTCTCAACGAGCTCTATTACGGCGACGACCCTCGCTATTTCGTGATCCCCTCGCCCGAAGACCTGGGCGAGTTCGACGTGGAGGTTGCCGAAGGGTTGTTCGATGAGCGCTTCGGCAACCCGGCGGACTTCGCCTTTGCATTCGTGGGTGATTTCGACACGGCCACCATGACCGAAATGGCCGCCAGCTACATCGGCACGCTGCCCGGGTCGGCCCCGGCATCCGGCTACGTCGATCACCAGCCTTTGCCGCCGCGTGAGGTTCAGGTGCGGACGGTGGAGGCAGGAGTCGGGGAACAGGGGCGGGTCGGAATGTTCTTCACCAACGAGTTCGAAGGAGACCTCAGCGATCGACTGGCTGCTCGTCTGGTCGAGTTGATCCTCACCGCCCGTCTGCGGGAGAGGGTTCGAGAGGAGTTGTCTGCTGCTTACTCGATCGAGGCCGGTATCGACCTACAGAGAGACCCCGACCCGTTCGCAGAGGCCTTCATCGTCTCCTCGGGTGATCCGGGAGGCTTGGACCTGATCGCCGGGGAGATCGTGGCCGACCTGGAGTCCCTGCAAAACGAAGGTCCGACCGACGAGGAGTTCTCGACCGCGATCGAGCAACTCCGCGACGAGCTGGAGTTGTTGGACAACAGGACCCTGGCGGCTGCCCTCATCACGAATCACCTGTACCCGGACCAGCCCGTGGCCGAGGTGGCGGACAGATATCAGATGGTCGACGATCTCACACCGGGCCAGGTGCAGTCTCTGGCATCCATCGCCTTCGAACTCAGCCAGCGCATCGAGGTCAGGCTGGTGCCCCGTGACTAGGCGTTGCAGCAGCATCAGGTCCCGGACTCCACGACCCCGTGCCAGAGCAACGCTTGAAACGGCGTTTGCGACGGCCCAGGACGTAGGCTGCTTCCCGTGACACATATTCTCGGATTCGGTGGGTATGCCCCGGCCCGCGTCATCACCAACGACGACTGGGCGGAGATGGTCGATACATCGGATGAGTGGATCACCCAGCGCACAGGCATCAAAGAGCGACGTTTCGCCGCCGAGGACGAATCGACCATGACTCTGGCGACGCAGGCCGCGGCCTCTGCGCTCAAGGACGCCGACCTGACCCCGGACGACATCGACGAGATAGTCCTCGCCACCGACACTCCTGAGATGATGACTCCCGATACGGCCGCTCTGGTCCAGAACCAACTCGGGTGTCGCAACGTGCCCACATACGATCTCGGGGGTAGTGGCTGCGCCGGGTTCGTCCAAGCTCTCGACGTGGCCCGTGCCCGCATCCTGGTCGAGCCCAAGCAGATCCTCGTGATCGGGGTCGAGCTGATCTCGCGGATGATCTCGTTGAAGGACCGGGCCACTGCTGTTCTCTTCGGCGATGGGGCCGGCGCGGTGGTGATGGGCCCCGACCGGGGGCGGGCCGAAGTCCTCCATGTCGTGGCAGGAACCGATGGAAGTGCTGCTGAGATTCTCACCCTGGCCGCCGGTGGCACGCGCAACCCGTTCAACGCCGAGTCGCTGGCCAGCGGCGACTACAACCGCCTCGTCATGGATGGTCGGCGGGTGTTCACCGAGGCGGTGAGACGCATGTCGGAGGCCGCGTCCGACGTACTCGACAAGGTCGGCCGATCCCTGTCGGATGTGAAGTTGGTGATACCTCACCAAGCCAACATCCGGATCATCGACGCAGTACGTAAGAAGCTCGGTCTCGAGGAGGAGACCGTTTTCGTCAATGTCCACGAGTATGGCAACACGGGATCGGCGACGGTTCCCTTCGCCATGTGGCAGGCGGTGAATCAGGGCAGGATCGAAGAGGGCGATCTGGTCGTCCTCACTGCCTTCGGTGCCGGGTTCCACTGGGCCGCAGCTGCGGTCCAGTTCTAGAGCGACTCCAAGAACCTGGTCAGGTGGGTCTCGTACCGCTTCGGGTCGGCGTTCCAGCTGAGCACGTGTCCCGCTGCCGGCGTCTCCACCAAGTCGACCAGCTCGGGCAGCGCCGCTTTCAGTTGCCGGCTGGATGAGATCGGGACCGTCAGGTCTGA
>DASUUP010000303.1:0-3583 GCA_036373995.1 Acidimicrobiia bacterium | reverse complement strand
GAGTCGCTGGAACAGGCGGCAAAACGCGCCATTGGGGCCGTCGACCGTGTCTTCGATCGGATGGCAGAGAACCAGCGCGTCGCCATCGTCACACATGGTGGTTTCATGCAATCGGTGCTCCATCGGCACCTGGCGGGGGATGGGCGACGTGTCCACGCCTTCACCGCCAACACGGGTATCACACGCATCGTCGAGCAGTTCGGCCGTCCCCGCCTCGCCTCTTTCAACGACGTCGGTCACCTCGGCCCGAAACCTGCTGCGTTGGACGCCCATCTAGGATCGGGTGACCGAGTGCTGACCCTCATCCGGCACGGGCAGACACGAGCCAACGTCGAGGGTCGATGGCAGGGTCGCGGCGACTGGGATCTCGACGATGTGGGTCATCGCCAAGCGGAGGCTCTCGGCGAGTGGTACGGCCGGTACCCGACGGTCTACACCTCACCGCTGAAGCGGGCAACATCCACGGCGCAGCGCGTTGCGTTGAACGGCTCGGTCGCAGTAGACGATCTCATGGAGATCCATATGGGCGAGTGGGAGGGGCTGACCACCGATGAGATCCTGAAACGCTGGCCGAAAGACATGGAGACCATCTACCGACATGGTGTCGACCTCCCTCGCGGGGGGAGTGGGGAGACATGGGCACAGCTAGCGGAGCGCGTCGGTATGGCGATTGCCGGCCTCGACCACGATCCCGACGGCCACACTGTCGCTGTGGCACACGGTGGAGCCATCAGGGCCTATGTGTCGTCGTTGACCAGGAACACCGACACCCACTCCGAGTCGCTCTTCACGCCGGCAAACACTTCGGTGACTCACATCGCTCTCACCGAGCGCGGCCCCGAGATCCTCGACTTTTCAGTATCGACTCACCTCGAGTCGATGCAATAGCCTTCCGTCGGCATGACCTCATACGACTCGCGGCCTTATGCACTCGTCAACCGATGGGATCCATCACAACTCGAGCGGATCGACCGGCTCGTCCAGATAGAGGAGGGTGATCGTGTCCTCGAGGTCGGATGCGGTCAGGGCCACCTCACCAAGGCGCTGGCGTCGCGGGGCGCAGATATCGTCGGCATAGACGCCAACCCGCAGGCAGAAGTGGTGGCGGCCTCCCCTCTGGTCCGCCATATGAAAGCGGAGGCTCTCGACTTCGACGACGCCTCGTTCGACTTCGTCGTGTCGGTTCACGCGATCGAGCACATCCCCGAGCTGGAGTCGGCTCTCGCCGAGATGGCTCGCGTCCTCCGGGCCGGAGCGAAGGCCGTCTTCATCTACCCGGCCGAGCCGATCATGGGTCTGTACGCGATACCGACTTCGATCATCCTTCACGGAACGCCGTTCCGTGCTCGAGAGGTCCACTGCCAGAAGCTGTGGCCGGCCAAGTTGCGTCGCATGGTGGAACCGCTGGGGATGCGCCAGGTGAGTTCGGAGTTCAGCCTGCTCTGGTCGCCTCAGTTCTCAACGACATTCGAGAAAGCCGGGTAGCCGGTGTTCACCTGTCAGACCTGTGGCAAGGAGTTCGACCTTCCTCAACACGTCATCGATCGATACCCCGGCTGGACACCGAAACAATGCATGGACTGCCGTGGCGCTGACCAGCCCAAGTCGGGCTATGTCGCCGCGGCGGCCAAATCGGGGACCAGTATCTCGAAGAGACGGGACATGACTCTCGCCGAGGTACTGGACGCGTTTCATGACGGACCACAGACGGGAGTCTTCACCGACGGATCGTCCGAAGGGAACCCGGGCCCAGGTGGCTGGGGAGCTGTCCTGGTAGTGGATGGGCAGGTCGTCGCCCAGGACTATGGATCGGAGTCGCACACCACCAACAACCGCATGGAGCTGAAGGCAATGATCGCCGGTCTGGAAATGCTCCCCTCCGACACGCCGACCGACGTCTATTCCGACTCGCAGCTGGTGGTGAACATCCTCACCCAATGGGCTGCAGGATGGGAGGCCAGGGGCTGGAAGAAGAAGTCGCCGGGGCCGATTGCCAACCTCGAGCTGGTCAAGGAGGCCTACGCCCTCACCAAGGCCAGGCCCAACGCCAGAATCCGCTGGATCAGCGCTCACAGCGGCAACCGATGGAACGAGTACGCCGACTCGCTGGCCACCGCGTATCGGAGGGACAGTCTCTGAGCGCACCTCCGCCGTTGACCCGAGAGCGGGCCCGGGCCTGGGCCCGATATGCCGAGACTTCACCCCTCTATCAGCATCTCACCGAAGTGATCGCAGACGAACCACGACTCCTCGAGGTGCTCAACGCGATGGAGCACCTTCCCAGACACAACGTCCTCTTCGCGGGTGTCCAGTATCTGATGATGCGCGATGGCGGAGGAGAGCTCGCCGCCTTCTACCCGAACTTCGCGACCACCCCGCGGGAGCTCGAGGATGTCGACATCCCTTTCACCGAGTTCGTCCTCGACCACTTGGCCGAGCTCCTCGAGATAGGCCGGGCCCGATACACCCAGACCAACGAGTGCCGGCGGTGTTCGGCACTGCTGCCGGCCATCTGGGCGACCGGCGTCCGGCGGTTTCATCTCGTCGACTTCGGGACCAGTGCCGGGCTCAACCTCCACCTCGATCGATATCGGTACAGATGGGGTGACACCGAATGGGGCCCGGATTCTGCCGTCGAGCTGGAGACGGAGATGCGGGGCATCGACGTCCAGCCAAGCGACATCGAGGTTCTCAGTCGGACCGGTCTCGACCTGAACCCGATCGACCCGGGAGATCCTGACGATCGCCGCTGGTTGGAGGCCCTGGTCTGGCCGGAGCATCACCGACGTCGGCATCGTCTCATTGCAGCTCTCGATGTGGCCGCGGCCCATCAGGTCGATCGCGTCGCAGGTGACGGTCTGACCAGACTTCCCCAGGTCCTGAACGAGCTCCCCGGAAACGACCCTGCGGTTGTGGTCAACTCGTTCATCCTCAACCAGTTCTCATCGGAGGGCCGGGAGCGCTACCAACAGATTCTCGTTGAAGCGCGAGAAGACCGACCCATCTACAGGGTGTCGATGGAGTGGCTCGATCCGTCCACCGACGCCGCGGATCTCGAAGTCGACGACGGATCGGGATTGCGTCAGATCGGCAGGGGCCAGCCCCACGGGGAGTGGGTCGAGCTCTACGCCCGGCCGTAGACGGGAATCAGTGCCCCGTTCATCACGCCGGATTCGTCGCTGAGCACGAACTCCGCAACGGCAGCGATCTCGTCAGGAGTCGGCCAGTCGACGTAGTCGGCGTAGGGGAGAGAGCGACGTGTCGCCGGAGTGTCTATCACAGAGGGCACCAGAACATTGGCGGTGATCCCCGACCCTTCGAGCTCTGTGGCGACGCTGCGGCCGAGAGCGGCCACGCCGGCCTTGGCGATGTTGAAAGCAGCTTGGGCCTCGAAGAAGTCGATCGCGCCCCGACTCCCCACGAGGACGATCCGGCCCCACTCGGCCTCCTTCATGTAGGGGATGGTGGCCCGCACCGCGTAGAAGGCGGATCGAAGGTTGAGGTCGAGCATGCGCTCGAAGCGAATGTCGTCGGTCTCCTCCACGTCACGCCCACCGGCCCATCCCCCGACGAGAGCGGCCAA
>DASUUP010000302.1:0-3224 GCA_036373995.1 Acidimicrobiia bacterium | reverse complement strand
CGCTCCCAGCCGTCCTCAGGGGCCAGCTCGCCGACGCACTGGCACAACTGGAAGCCGACGCAGTCGCCGTCCGCTCTTCGTCGCCGAGTGAGGATCTGTCTGATGCCTCGCTCGCCGGTCAGTACGAAACCGTCCTCGATGTCCGTGGGCTAGAGGAGGTGGAAGCGGCTGTGCGGCGTTGTTGGGCGTCGGTCTCGTCGCCTGACGTCACTGCCTATCGGGAGACGCACGATCTCAATGAGGCGCCCATGGCCGTGCTCATCCAGAGAATGGTCGACGCCGAGGCGGCGGGTGTCGCCTTCTCCGCCAACCCGAGAACGGGTGCCCGCGACGAGGTGGTGATAAACGCGGTGAACGGACTCTCCGACCGTTTCGTACCCGGCGAGGACTCCCCGGATGAATGGGTTGTTCACCGCGAGAAAGCCCGCTGCGAGGCTGCTCCGAAGGGCGCCATCGATGAGGCACAAGCCGTGGCTATCGCCGAAATGGTTCGACTGGTCCAATATCACTTCGGGGTGCCGCAGGACGTCGAATGGGCCATCGAGGGCGACACCCTCTATTTGCTGCAGGCGCGACCCATCACCTCACTTCCCGACCCGCCGACGACCCCAATCCCCATCGAGCTCTCCATCCCTGACGGCTTCTGGATGTATGACGCGAGCCACAACCCACGCCCCGGCCACCACATGGACCTCCTCATGTTCCCCATGATTAGAAGATCCTCCGAACGGTGGGCCGCCGAGTTCGGGTATCTGTTCGACGGGATGGAGTGGACCGAGGTGGGGATGTGGCCGTACCAGCGGATCGTGCCGCTGGGGGGCCGGGAAGGTCCAACGCTGCCAACCTGGATGATGTGGCTGCTGGTCCGACTCGTCCCCATGCTGCGGAAGAGGACCCGTCGGGCTATCGAAGCTGTCCGATCCGACATTGCAGGACGCTGTATCGGAAGCTGGTACGAAGAGTGGCAGCCGGAGCTGGCCGCCGCTGCCCGAGAGCATCTCGACCTTGATCTGACCGCACTGACCGACACCGCACTCACCGAACACACCCGGGCGCGCCAAGACCTGCTGGAGCGTGGCATCCAGATCCACATGTTTCTCCACGGCACCCTCTCCATGATCCTCTACGAACTGTCCACCGCCTGCGAGGAGCTATTGGGATGGGATTTGGCCCGGACCTTGCGGCTGGTCAGCGGAACCTCCTATAAGTCAACCGAACCGGCCCGCAAACTCCACGAGCTCACCCGGCTGGCCGCCGAACGCCCAGCCATCAGGGCGCTGTTCGACCAACCCTCGACGGCGAGCATCGACAAGCTGGACACTAGGGACGGCGAATTCGCTGAAGCGTTCTCCGCCTACCTCGACCGGTACGGCCACCGCGCCCTGGGATACACCCTGGGCGAGCCGACCCTGGCCGAGACACCCGAACTGTTCCTCGACCTCATCCGAGGTCAACTCGACAATGGATACGACCCCGACGAAGAGGCGAAGACGAGCGCTGGGATGAGAGAAACGGCGATCGTCGAAGCGCGAGCCCTGCTGGCTACAAGTCCCAACCGCCTTTCCCGGTTCGAACGGATCCTGGAACGGGCCATCCGCGCCTATCCGATCCGGGAGGACAACGAATTCTTCACCATGAGCGCCCCGCTCGCCGTGCTGCGCTACGCGGTGTTGGAGATCGGCCGACGGTTAGCGGAACGTGGCGTGATCGAACAGCCGGCAGACGTCATGCATCTCGAACTGGATCAGGCGCTGTCGTCGCTGGAAGGCGGTGGTGACCACCGCAGCCTGATAGACCGGCGGAGAGGTGAAAGAGCCTGGGCGCGAGCACACCCCGGCCCTCCCTTCTACGGCGATCCGCCTGATGCTCCGCCGTCGTTCGACTTCCTCCCGGTCGAAGCCCGTCTTCCCATGGAGTCGATGATGTGGAGCCTCGACGCAATCATGGCCGCAGGAGAAACGGCTCCCAGCACCCCGGACGGAGGGCCCTGCCTGAACGGGATCGCCGCCTCGCCCGGTCGGTACACCGGACCGGTGAGAGTGGTGATGGACAACAGTCAGTTCGACAAGATCCAGCCTGGCGATGTTCTGGTCTGTCCCATCACTTCCCCGGTCTGGTCGGTGTTGTTTCCCATTATCCGGGCGCTGGTCACCGACACCGGAGGGGTCCTCTCCCATCCCGCCATCATCGCCCGCGAGTACGGGATACCGGCCGTGGTGGCCACGGGCGCGGCCACCGCCCGTCTCCACGACGGCGATCTTGTAACCGTCGATGGAACAACCGGAACCGTAGAACTGGAAACTCCCGCCACGGCGATACGCCACGCTCCCTTACAGGAGGAGGACAAATGATCAGAGCCCTCAAGATCGTGTTGGCCACATACGGAGTCGGATTGACCGTGGTCGGGCTCTCCTACCTCCTCCTCCCGGAGGAGATGTCAGAGTTGCAGGGCGCAGAGGTGCTCTCCGCTTTCCTGGTTGGCACGAAGATGGTGTTGGGTGCCAGCCTGTTGGCGGTGGGAGCCTTTGTCGTCATCGCGGCGTGGGATCCGATCCGCCAGATTCTTTGGGTCAGGTTCGCAATCGTCTTTGCTCTCCTGTTCGTGACAGTGTCCGTATACCTCGGACTGTTCGTAAAGGCCGAGTTCAGCGAAGTACTGGACGGCATTTTCATCCACGGCACATTCGCCACGCTTCTCCTCATCCTCTATCCACGGCAGACGAGGCTAGACGGCGAGCAGACGCCTTCTCCCGCCCGGGGCAGCGAGACAAGCAGGGCACGAGGCGTGTGATGGACGTATGGCCACGGTCAGATCATCACATTCGACGGCACAAACGGATCGGTCATGGAGGTGACCTGATGCAACAGCAAACAACCACCACTCGGAGACGAGGATGGCTTCTCCTAGCCATTGTGGCCGGCCTGGCGCTTCTTTCTGGGATCTACCCCCTGCTGGCAGAGCCGGAGAACCGGGTCATGGCAGCCATACTCATCGGCATTGCCGCCATTGCTCTCGGAGTGTCGGTGGCGCGCTTTCGACGTGGAGGGTGATGTGGGTTTCTGGTCACAACCGGTGGTGTTGGCGCGATCGGCAGAGACGGTGACATGACCGGGTCAGACGGGGTCGCCGCGGCTACGAACCCAGATGTCGAGGTTGGCGGCGCCCGGCCCATCCGGATTGCCTCCTGGTTGTTCATCGGCAATGGACTCGCCTGGGGTCTGGC
>DASUUP010000301.1:0-2358 GCA_036373995.1 Acidimicrobiia bacterium | reverse complement strand
GAACCGGGCCGATCCAGACTCGCGTCTCCTCGTGCTCCCGGTGACCCGGATCCGGGCGGCCAACGGAGCTTCTGCAGAGCCGATCTTCCGTCTCGAGGGCGGTCCCGGGGTCCCCAACGAGTTCGATGACGCCACCTTTGGGGGTCGTCTCAACGAGACACGGGACGTGGTGCTGGTCGGCTATCGCGGAGTCGAAGGGTCTTCGATGCTTGCTTGCCCTGAGGTGACCAAAGCCTTGAAGGTGTCACGGAACGTTCTCGGCGAAGACTCGCTGGAAGGGTACGCCGGCGCCCTGGCTTCATGCGCCGACCGTCTCAGCGAAGAGGGGGTCGACCTCGATGGGTACACGCTGGCTCAGCGTGTCGAGGATATGGAGGCAGTCCGGGTCGCCTTCGGCTACGAGCGCATCAACCTGCTCAGCGAGAGTGCCGGCACCCGCACCGCGCTGATCTACGGCTGGAGGCATCCCGAAAGCATCCGGCGTTCCGTGATGATCGGGGTGAACCCACCCGGCCACTACCTGTGGTATTCGACGGCAGCCGACGACCAGTTCGGCGACTACGCCGAGCTGTGTTCCCAGGACCGAGCCTGCAGCAGCCGCACCAGCGACCTCGAAGCGACCATGCGCGGCCTCTCCGCCGACATGCCCGAACGTTGGCTGTTCCTGCGAATCGACGAGGCCAACGTGAAGATGGCATCGCGCTTCGGTCTCATGGAGACCACCTCCGAGGTCGCCCCACTGAATGCACCGACGGTGCTCGACTCCTGGCTTTCTGCTGCGGAAGGGGATCCCAGCGGTATGTGGCTCATGTCCGTTGCCTTCGCCCTGATGCCCGAAAAGGCGTGGGGAGAGACGGCGGCCACGGGACACATCGATGCCCCATACGCAGAGGAGTACTACGCGTCGGGAGCCGACGCCGGAACCATCCTGGGACGCGCCGGGACCGACTTCCTTTGGGCCGGGGGAGGACTGGTGGAGGCCTGGCCGGACGCCCCGGACAATGACCAGTACCAGCAGGTCCAGAGATCCGACGTTGAGACACTCCTCATCAGCGGCCAACTGGACTTCTCCACTCCACCCGTCTCCGCAACCGAAAAGCTGCTCCCCTACCTGAGCAACGGTCACCAGGTGGTGCTCGACGGGTTCGGCCACACAGTCGACTTCTGGACCTATCAGCCGGAGGCCAGCGGCAGGCTGATCCAGGTCTTCTACGACACAGGCGAGGTGGACGACTCTCTGTTCGTCGACCAGTCGGTCGACTTCACCCCCGAGAGGACATTCCCCGGCCTTGCCAAGATGCTTCTCGCCATCTTGACCGGGTTCACACTGGTGGCTCTGGTCTTGTTCCTGTGGATGCCCCGCCACGTGCAGAAGAGGGGCAGGTTCGGACCCGTCGCCGGCTCCATATTCCGGAGTCTTCTCGTTCCCCTGGTGCTGGGTCTGGGAGGATGGTTCCTGGCGGTGCTGGCCGCGTTCGCCCTTACCGAGTTCGTTCCCATCGACAACCAGTTGCTGGTGGTCGTCTCGGTGGGGCTGCCGATCGGAATCGGGATGTACTGGGCATGGGTCGATCGAGACTCGCCCGACTCTCTCCGCCGGGTGGGATTCTGGGCTGCACTCCTCGGCGGAGTCGCCGGAGCCTGGCTCGGATTCAACGCAGGCAGCCGGATGCTGGCCCCTATCACCGCCATCGTGGGCGCGGCCATCCTGGCCAACCTGCTCCTCATCGTCCGCGACATCTTCTGGGAGCGCGGCGCGGCTCAACCTCAGGATTCGGCGCCGGTCCGCGAGCTGGCTTCACAGCGATCGAGTTGACCATGCGTACCCGTTGGGCGAGTGAGATGCATAGGAAGCGTCTCACTCTCCCGACGGTTTCGTGTGCTCTGATCCTGGCCGCCTCTGGCGTGACCGCAGCACCCTCTCCGGGAACTTCGTCTCCGTCGGCCCCGACGACGACACAGCTTCCTGGTACGACCATGACCTTGCCGGAGACCACGACTACGTCGACTCCGGGTGAGCCCACGCTTCTTTTGCCGAGCGCCTCCGAGTTCGGCCCGGATTGGTCGGAGGTGCTCGTTATTCGTTACGGAGACGATGAGGAAGAACTGGGGACGGCGCCGGGTGGAGACATGGGCAGCCTCGATCTGGGGCCAGAATACGGAGCCCAAGCCCCCGACGGATCCTGGTGGATTCTCGATGCGGCCAAGCGGCGTCTCGCCCACTACTCGGAGACAGGGGAGTATCTCGAGGCGATTGCGATGAAGCCCGAGCATCTCACCCAAGGCCAGTACTTCCAGTTCCAGCTTCCCCACATCCTCGCCGACGGCACCCTGGTCGCCCAGCGGCTCGGAGGAGGA
>DASUUP010000300.1:0-9447 GCA_036373995.1 Acidimicrobiia bacterium | reverse complement strand
CGAGCGCAGAGTCGGTCAACGACAACACCTACCCGATCGCCCGGCCGCTGTACATGTACACCTCACCCGAAGTGATCGCGGACAAGCCCCAGGTTGCCGAGTTCATGGGTTACTACCTGAACAACGTCAACGACCTGATCGGTGAGGTCGGCTACTTCCCAGCTCCCGATGAGGCGCTCCAGGAAGCTGCGGACAGCATCGCTGCGGCGGCAGGCTGGTAGGACGGATCGGACCATGGTGCCACTTCGACGGAACCCGGCTGTCTCCCGTGGGTTGCCGGGTTCCGTCGTTGCGCTGATGGAAGAGAGCGACACCCGATGACTACCGGGACCAAGCTCGAGGTCGACGCCGGCGGCGGACCTTTCAAGAGACGCCCACGTCCCGGCGAGCTGGCAATACGTGGATTCCTGTTCTTCTGCGGAGCAGTCTCGATAGCCACGACGATCGGGATCATCTACGAGCTCGGGAAGGAATCGCTTCTGTTCTTCGGTGACGAGCAGGTGTCGATCGGTGAGTTCCTCACGACCACCATCTGGCAGCCGCAGGTAGGCGGGTTCGGCATCTGGCCCCTCATCCTCGGGACGCTCTATATCACGCTCATCGCCATGGTCGTCGCCGTCCCGATTGGGCTTGCGGCAGCCATCTATCTGTCCGAGTATGCCTCGAGCCGGGTGCGCGGGTTCTTCAAACCGGTTCTCGAGATCCTGGTGGGCATACCCACGGTGGTATACGGATTCTTTGCCCTGACCTTCATGACGCCCTTGCTGCGTTCGCTGTTCGGGGTGAGCGTCGTCGGGTTCTTCAACGTCCTCTCGGCAGGAATCGTCGTCGGCGTGCTCATCGTGCCCTTGATCAGCTCTCTGGCCGAGGACTCTCTGCGGGCGGTCCCTGACTCGTTGCGCCAGGCGGCATACGCCCTCGGTGCCTCCAAGCTGGAGGTTTCGACCCGGGTGGTCGTCCCCGCCGCTCTCTCGGGCATCGCCGCCGGCGTCGTGGTGGCCATGTCTCGGGCCGTCGGTGAGACGATGGTGGTGACCTTGGCGGCCGGAGCCTCGCCACGGAACTTCGCACTGGGTGAGGACTCGGTGTTCGGATACATCCTCAACCCGTTCCAGGGCGCTCAGGCGATGACGGGCTATGTGGCGATCACGGCCAACGGCGATCTCAGCTACAACACCATCGACTACAACTCGATCTTCGCCATCGGGCTGACCCTCTTCTTCATGACGCTCGGCCTCAACTCGCTGAGTCGTCGCTTCGTCAGACGATTCCAGACGGTGTACGAATGAGTGTGCAGGCACCCGAGCGCAGTCAGGTGGTGCTGTTCCCAACAGAGGAACGATATGTGCGACAGCTCCGTCGCAGGCAGGGGAAGGCAGTCGTCTTCGAGTTCTTCTGTCTGGCCATGCTCACAATCGCTGTGCTGGCCCTCGCCACGCTGCTCTACACGATCATCGACGACTCGTTCGGGCTCGTGGCCATCGTCAACCAGAACGACCCCGCAGACGTCGTCGCCAGTCTGGGTCATGACCCCGAAGTCACACCTCTTCAGGATGTCTCCCACGACGAGCTCGTTGGTCTCCTCGAGGCGAACGTGTCATCGGGTGTGGGCCGTCGTCTCGAGCGCGAGCAACGGTTCTACGAGGATCGTCTCGTATTCGAGGAAGACGCGACCTGGGCGGAAGTCTGTGCCTCGGATCGACCGGCGACCGGGTGCGCCATCGGTCCGCGAGACCAGGCGAACCTCTATGCCCTCGTCCAGGAGCGTGTCGTGATGCCCGATGTCATCGCCTCCTATCCACTCGTGCCCTCCTTGATCGACGCCGAAGGATTCGAAGAGGACGTGACGGCAGCGTTCGAAGCGGGGCAGTTCCCCGACTACGAGCCCGATCAGGCTTTCATCCAGTGGCGAGCCTGGTTCAACCCGACGTTTCTCGCCACACCGCAGAGCTCGACGCCTGAGGTGGCCGGCATCAGGACAGCCATTCTCGGCTCGGCCTGGCTCGTGGCCATCACCCTTCTCTTCGCCGTACCCGTCGGGGTCGGAGCGGCCATCTACCTGGTCGAATACGCCAAACCGAGCCGGCTCAACGATTTCATCCAGACCAACATCAACAACCTGGCCGGCGTGCCCTCCATCATCTACGGCATGCTCGGCCTGGCAATCTTCGTCAGAGTGCTCGAGCCTTTCACCTCGGGCGCGATATTCACCGACGGTGTGCCACCATCGGACAACGGCCGCACCATCATCGCCGCCGGCCTGACCCTGGGCTTGCTCACGCTCCCGGTGGTGATCATCAGCTCGCAGGAAGCCCTCAAGGCAGTGCCCGACTCACTCCGCCATGCCGGGCTCGCCCTCGGCGCGACCCGCTGGCAGACAGTCCGCAGTCAGATCATCCCGGTGGCCCTCCCCGGAATCCTCACCGGGACCATCCTCGCCGTGGCCCGCGCCGTCGGGGAGACGGCGCCGCTCATCATGGTCGGGGCCGCCAGCTTCATAACCACCGACCCCGGCGGGCCGTTCTCCAAGTTCACCGCTCTCCCGATTCAGATCTTTCAGTGGACATCGTTCCCTCAGCAGGAGTTCCACAACCTGGCCGCGGCGGCGAGCATCGCCCTGCTCCTCCTGCTGTTGACCCTCAATGCGGTCGCCGTGATACTTCGAAATCGATACTCCAGGAGAGCCGAATGACCAATGAGATGGCGACCACCGACCCAAGGATCGGCGACGTGATCGACGACAGGATGCAGCCAGGGTCGGAGATGGACGACGGGACACCCGACGTCGTGGAAGTGCCCGGGGTCATCGAGACGAAGGACATGAGCGTCTACTACGGAGACTTCCGCGCCGTGGCCGACGTGTCTCTCAGCTTCGGCACCAACCAGATCTCCTCGCTCATTGGCCCGTCCGGCTGTGGGAAGTCGACTGTCCTCCGCTCGTTGAACCGGATGAACGATCTGGTGCCCACGGCTCGCACCGAGGGAGAAGTCCACTATCACGGAGCCAACATCTATGCGGAGGGAATCGATCCCGTCGAGGTGCGTCGCACCATCGGCATGGTGTTCCAGAAGCCGAATCCCTTTCCGAAATCCATCTTCGAGAACATCGCGTGGGGCGCCAAGATCAACGGCTTCAAGGGGTCCAAGTCCGACATGGCCGACCTCGTGGAGGAGGCCCTGGTGGGCGCCGCGCTGTGGGAGGAGGTCAAGGACAAGCTCGACGAGTCGGGGTACTCGTTGTCCGGTGGCCAGCAACAGCGTCTGTGCATCGCACGGGCAATAGCCACCAAGCCCGATGTCATCCTGATGGATGAGCCGTGCTCGGCCCTCGACCCGATTGCCACCCTCCGCATCGAGGAGCTGATGCTCGAGTTGAAGGAGAACTACTCCATCATCATCGTGACCCACAACATGCAACAGGCGGCTCGTGTCAGCGACAAGACCGCCTTCTTCAACGTCAAGCTCAACGACTCCGGCATGCGGACCGGGCGTCTCGTCGAGTACAGCCCCACCGAGCAGCTCTTCACGTCGCCGCGCGAGAAGGACACCGAGGACTACATCACTGGCAGGTTCGGATGACCGATACCAGGGACACCAATGTCCACTTTCACGCCGAGCTCGACGAGCTAGAGCGCAAGGTCTTGTCGATGGTCGACCGTGCCGAGCACATGATCGAGATGGCCGTCGAAGCAGTCACCAAAGACGACCTCGAGCTGGCTGCCAGGGTGATCGCGCTGGACGACGACATCGACCAGACCTACTTCGAGGTTCATCAGGAGTGGACGTCACTCATGGCCCGTCATCAGCCTCTTGGATCCGACCTGCGACGGATGACCATCCTGCTTCAGCTCAATGCAACCTTCGAGCGGATGGGCGACCAATGCGTCAACATCGCCAAGATCGCCCGCTTCAACGCGGGCCTCCCCCGCGTGGAGCGCATCTGCGAGCAGATCACTGAAATGGGAGACCTGGTACGTCCCATGGTCCGAACCGCGATCGAGGCCTATGTTCGCGGTGACGTCGACGAGGCCCGACTCCTCCCTGCCATGGACCACCCCGTCGACCGTCTCAACGCCAACATGTACAAGGAGACCGTGGCAGTGCGGGACGACTCCCAGCTCCTGGAGTGGGCGACGAAGATGCTCATGGCCTCCCGGGCTTTGGAGCGGATTGGCGACCAGGCCGTGGATTTCGCCGAGCAGACCGCCTACCTGATCACCGGGGAGATGGCCGAGTTCGACGAAGACGGCCTGGCCAGAGCCCTCAATGAGCACGACGACTGACCGACGCCCACATCGCATCCTGATCGTCGAGGACGAGCCAGGCCTGGCAGAGTCGGTTCGGTACGCCCTGGAGACCGAGGGCTACGAAGTCGAGGTGGCCGACTCGGGGGTGCGCGGGCTCGACATGGCTCGTCGGTCGTCCCCCGACCTCGTGTTGCTCGACCTGATGCTTCCCGAGATGTCGGGTCTCGATGTCTGCCGTCTGATCAGGACGTCGTCCGACGTTCCCATCATCATGCTGACGGCGAAGGACTCGGAAGCGGACAAGGTCACCGGGCTCGAGCTTGGGGCCGATGACTACATGACGAAGCCGTTCTCCATGCGGGAGCTGGTGGCGAGGGTCAGGGCTCATCTGCGTCGAGCCTCCAGGACCGGGATGTTGGCCGAGGCCAACGAGGTGCTGCGCGGCGGGCACATCGAGCTCGACATCGACGCCCATGTGACGAGGATCGACGGCGAAGAGGTGGAGCTGAGGCCCAAGGAGTTCGAGCTTCTCGAGTCGTTGATGCGGCGAAAGAACCGGCTCGCCGCTCGTCACACGCTCATCGACGAAGTCTGGGGGCCTTCGTACTTCGGTGACACCAAGACGCTCGACGTTCACATCAAGCGGTTACGTGAGAAGCTCGAGAAGGACTCCTCCAATCCGAGGCACATCGTCACCGTGCGAGGTCTGGGCTACAAGTTCGTAGATGAGTAGCCCCTACCGAACCAGACTCTCCTCCCGGTTCGTTGCTTACTACGCCGTCGCCTACCTGGTGATGATTGGGCTGATGGGGTTCGCCGTCGATCGGTCGGCGCGGTCGGCGATGCTCGACGACACCGATCACGATCTTCTCGTCGTCGCCGAGCTCGCCCGGGGGGTGATCCCCGAGGACGAGGACGCGTATCCGGAATGGGCCCAGAAGACGTTTGACGCCAGCGGCTTTCGTGTCACGCTCATCGCCGCCGACGGTGAGGTGCTCGCAGACTCACACTCGGATCCGGCGGTCATGGAGAATCATCTCGAGCGACCGGAGGTTCAGAGCGCCCTGCGAGGGGAGACGGGCGAGGCGCACCGCGTCAGCGACAGCACCGGGTTCGAGCAGAGCTACGTGGCCCTTCCTCCTTTGAACGGCTCGATAGTCCGCACATCGGTTCCGACCCGGGTCATCGACGACGAGTTGTGGCAGGTGCGGCGTTCGATCCTCGTTGCTGGAGCCGTCCTGGGTCTGGTCGGCATTGGGCTGACGGTGTTCATGGCTCGGCGGTTGGCCCGCCCGATCAGCGAGCTGACAGATCAAGCACGCGCCGTCGCCGAGGGAGAGACAGACGTTCAGCCGCGTCGCTCACGTGTCGAGGAATTGGATCGGCTGGGTCTCGCCATATCCAGGATGGCCAACAGACTGGGGTCCCGGCTGTCGGTCGCCGAGCAGGCCATGTCGACGCTGGAGGTGGTCCTTGGCGCTCTTCCCCAGGGAACGATTCTCATAGACGGCGAGGATCAGATCGTTTACGTCAATCCGGCGGCGGAGGACATCCTCGGTGTCGTGCCCGAGTCGCTGGCAAGTCTGGCACCACTCCAGTTCCAGCTTGCGGTGCGGGAGGCCCGCGAGAGGCGGGAGGCACAGACCCGTGTCCTCGATCATGGGAGTCCCACCCGGCGGCTTCGTGGAGTGGCAACACCCTTCGCTGCGGATGACCGCGTCTTGTTGCTCGTCGTCGACATCACAGAGCGGGAGCGCACCGATTCCATCCGGCGTGACTTCGTCGCCAACGCCTCCCACGAGTTGAAGACTCCCGTTTCGACGATCATCGCCTCTTCGGAAGCACTTCAGATGGCGCTGGATAGGGGAGACGATTCGGCTGCGGCGTTTGCCCTGCGAATCGGGTCGTCGGCACGTCAGCTCGATCGGCTCGTGGGCGACCTACTCGACCTCTCCCGACTCGAGAAGGAGAGCCCGGAGCCGAGCCCGATCCGTCTCGATCATCTGGTCAGGGACGAGGTGGAGCGGATCAGGTCGGAAGCGGTTGCGAAGGGGATCGACATCGAAACCCGCATCGGAGAGGTGGTCGCTTCCGTGAACCAGCGGGATGTGGCCATCGCGGTTCGCAACATCTTGGACAATGCGATTCGGTATACGCCGGAGCGCGGGTCGATCGTCGTGGAGGTGACCGCAGACGAAGCTGATGCATTGGTCTCCGTGACAGACACCGGGGAAGGCATCCCCACCCGGGACATCGAGAGGGTCTTCGAGCGCTTCTACCGGGTGGACTCGGCGCGTTCCCGTGTCACCGGCGGCACCGGCCTGGGTTTGTCCATCGTGAAACACGTCGTCGAAGGTCACTGTGGAAGCGTCTCGTTGGAGAGTGAGCTGGGGGGGGGATCGACCTTCACGATCCGTCTTCCTCTGATGGCCAAAGGCGAAGCAACACAGGACAACTAGCCTGTCCTCAGCCACTCCCCGGCATGGAACCCATGCTCGAATCGATATCAGAACCATCCGATCTACGCTCTCTCAGCCTCGATGAGCTCGAGAGTCTGAGCGAGGAGATCCGCACATTCATCCTCGACAAGGTCTCAAAGACCGGGGGCCACTTGTCGCCCAATCTCGGCGTCGTCGAGTTGACGCTGGCGCTTCATCGCGTCTTCGACTCACCACGTGACCGGCTCATCTGGGACGTCGGGCACCAGGCGTACGTCCACAAGATCATCACGGGGCGGGCCGATCGCTTCGACACCCTGCGGCACACCGGGGGTCTCTCCGGCTATCCGAGTCGGGAGGAGTCCGAGCACGACTTCGTTGAGAACAGTCACGCCTCGACGTCGTTGAGCTACGCGCTTGGTCACGCATTGGCCGGCTATGAAGGTTGGACGGTTCCCATCATCGGCGACGGTGCCTTCACCGGCGGCATGGCCTATGAGGCGCTCAACCACATCGCTGTCACCAAACCTGAGCGGTTGATCATCATCCTCAACGACAACGGCCGTTCCTATGCACCGACCGTTGGTGGTCTCGCCGCACTGTCGAACCTGGCGCATTACCGAATCGATCCCAGGTACGAGAGGGCGAAGAACGCCATCGGCCGGATGCTGCGTGGCATTCCGCTGGTCGGCGAGACAGCCGATGAGATGGCGAGCCGCATGAAGGACGCCGTCAAGCAGATCCTGGAGCCGGCGACCGTATTCGATGCCCTCGACCTGAAGTACTCGGGCATGATCGACGGACACGACATCGCTCTCCTCGAGGAGACACTGGAACAGGCGAAGACCTACCACGAGCCGGTCGTGGTGCACGTCATCACCGAGAAGGGCAACGGCTATATGCCGGCGATCGAGGACGAAGAGGAGAAGCTCCACGGTGTCGGCGCATTCGATGTGGCCACCGGGCGGGCTCACAAGTCGGAGCTCAAGCTGACCGATGTGGCCGGGCGGGCGGTCGCCGAGGCTGCAGTCACCCGGCCCGATCTCGTAGGCGTGTCGGCGGCCATGGTCTCGAGCACCGGGCTCAAGGAGATGTCACGACGCTTCCCCGACCGTGTCTTCGACACCGGGATTGCAGAGCAACACACGGTGACTCTCGCCGCGGGCATGGCCATGGCGGGCAAGAAACCCATTGTCGCCCTCTACTCCTCGTTCCTGCAGCGTGCCTTCGACCAGATCGTCACCGATGTGGCCATGCACGAGCTTCCCGTCACGTTCCTCATCGATCGTGCCGGCGTCACCGGCCCCGACGGCCCGTCTCACCACGGTGTCTTCGACCTGTCGTATCTCCGGATGATCCCCAACATGGTGATCGGGGCCCCCGCCGACGCCACCGAACTGTGCGCCATGATCGAGACGGCGGTCGACCACGATGGCCCGATTGCGATTCGCTATCCGAAGGGCGGTGCCGTTTCGGTTCCGTCGTTGCCTGTGGAGCCGTTGGAGATCGGTAGAGCCGAGCTGCTCAGCGAGGGTGATGACGTGTTGCTGATCGCCGTCGGCCGCATGGTGGAGGTGGCGCAGAAGGCCGCTGTCGACCTGGGTGAGAAAGGTGTTTCTACCGGGGTCGTCGACGCTCGATGGGTGAAGCCCATCGATACGCGGATCCTGGAGTGGGCGGCACCGGTGAGTCACGTGGTCACGCTGGAGGACAACGTGATCGCCGGCGGGTTTGGGGGCGCGGTCATGGAGGCCTTTGCCACCGCGGGTCTGGCCAAAGATGTCGTGAACATCGGTGTTCCCGACGGCTTCCTGCCGTTTGGATCTGCGGCCGACGTGATGGAGTCGGTGGGCATGGACCCCGACTCGGTGGTGGAGCGAGTCCTGCTGGCTCTCGGCGCCTGACGCAATCAGGATATGGCCCGATGAAATCGGGCTAGCTAAGCCCGCCCCGGGATGGCGATCCGTCGCTCGTACCATCTCAGCAAGAGACTCAGGATCAGCGTGAGCACCACGTAGATGATGACGAGGATGAAGAACGACTCACGGAACCTGAACGAGCTCCCGCTATAGAGCCGGGCCATCTGAGTGACCTCCCTGACCGCCAGCACCGAGACCAAGGAAGTGTCCTTCATCAGCGAGATCAGATCGTTGCCCAGTGCCGGAAGCATGTTGCGGACGGCCTGGGGGAGGACGATCTGCCGCATGATCTGCCGATCGCGGAGACCCAGTGATCGTCCCGCTTCTGACTGTTCGGCCGGGACGGACTGAATGCCGGCCCGGAAGACTTCTGCGATGAATGCCGCGTAGAAGAGGCTGAGTGCCGCTGCGCCTCGAATTGCCTGAGAGATGCTCCGACTGTCCATGTTGACGAGATCGGCGAAGTCGGGGACGATCACCAAGGCGATGAGAAAGATGAAGACGATCATTGGAATGCCGCGGACGAACTCGATATAGGTCGAGGCGATGTTCTTCAGCAGGGGGTTCTTGGACACCCGGGCCAGACCGATGAGGAGACCGAGGACCATGGCCACCATGAACGACCCAAACGTGAGATAGAGCGTCATCAGAATTCCCTGGGCGAGTCGGAGGGGAACCGGGAAGATGCTATAGAACGCCTTTTCGTATTCCTCGCTGAAGACGACGGCGAGGACCAACGCAGTGATAATGACGAGCATCGTCACCAGCCACCACGGAAACTCCCTCGCGTCGAAGGTGTAGGCGCCTCCAGGCTCGGGGGCCGCGACTTTCACTTGCTCTCGG
>DASUUP010000299.1:0-4693 GCA_036373995.1 Acidimicrobiia bacterium | reverse complement strand
CGGTCGAGGATGGTCTTGGCCTTCGGATTTTCTGTAAACATGGGCCCAAGGTAGAGCACCGGCGCAAGGATCTGATGCGAACCATCGATACAAGAGAGCGAAGGGCTCGTCTCGGGATACGTCACCGCCTCGCCGCGCCCGCCGACGACGTGGTGGATGCAGCCCAGTCCGTAGTGGCCCTTCACTCCTCCGACCCCGTCACTGTCTTCATCTCGGTGTGGGCGCGTGTCCCCGGGTTTCGGGTGGAGGATCTCGAGGACGCCCTGTACGTCGACCGCTCCCTCGCCCGCGTCTACGGCATGCGACGAACCCTGTGGGTGGTCGATCGGGGGACGGTTCCGCTGGTCCACAACTCATCCACTCGCGCAATCGGTGAGCGAGAGCGAAAGAGAACGTCCAATCTCCTCGAACGGGGTGGAGTGACCGACGATGGCGCCGCCTGGCTCGACCAAGTGATGCCGGCGGTGCTCGACAGGATCCGGGACGAAGGTGAGATCCTCACCCGCGACCTCACGCGTCAGCTCGACGGTCTCGACCGGAGAGTGGAGATATACAGCAAGGCAGGGAGACTCCAGGGAACCATCGGTCTGGCCTCGCGTGCGATCCTGCAGCTCTCGATGGAGTCGCGGGTGATACGCGCCCGGCCCGCCGGGACATGGGTATCCGGTCAGTATCGGTGGGCGGAGCTGTCCCACTGGCTCGGTGAGCCGATCGAGGAGATGTCGGTGGACGAGGCCTCGGCTGACCTCGTCACCCGCTGGCTCCGGTCGTTCGGGCCGGCAACCGAAACCGACCTGAAATGGTGGACAGGATGGACCGTGAGCCAGGTGCGCAAGGCCATCGTTCGCGCCGGAGCGCTCGAGGTCGACCTGGGCGCCGATATCGGCTACGTGCTCGCCGATGACATCGACCCCGTCGACGATCCAGGACCATGGGTGGCACTACTCCCCTCGCTCGACCCGACACCGATGGGCTGGAAGGATCGTGACTGGTATCTGGGTGGCTACGGCGACGTCCTCTTCGACCGCAACGGGAATGCCGGACCGACGGTGTGGGTGGACGGCCGGGTGGTCGGTGGCTGGTCGCAACGAAAGGACGGGGATGTGGTCCATGAGGTGTTCGAGGACGTCGGAACCGAGGCGCTGACGGCAGTGGAGGAGACCGCGGGACGTCTCCGAGATTGGATGGGAGGGACGGTGGTCACTCCAAGATTTCGCTCACCGCACGACAAGCGGTTGAGCTCATGACTTGGAGGCTCGCTCGGATCGACGACGTCGGTCGACTCCGCCGATGATGGCGGCCGAAACCATCAGCGCCAGGAGCGCGATCCAGATTCGTGCCGTCTCGAAGACCTCGACGGCCATCGAGAAGTCGGCATCCACCGTCACGCCCAACACCTCGACCTGATCGGTTTGCAGATCACCCATCATTCCCTCCTGATAGTCGGCCAGCAGGCCGACCCCCGGGTCACGCAGACCTCCGTCGAGCAGAACCACCGCGGTCGGCGGGCTTGGGTCGCCACCCGGTGGCCCGCCGGCTGGCACCGGACGGAGCGTGGTGCTCGTCGACGAGGAGGCGAATTCCGATGTCGTCGTGGTCGTGGTCTCGGGACTGGATGACCGCGAAGACGCATCTTGGGTCGTAGTCGTTGACGGGAGGGTCGAACTGGTGGTGCTGGCCGGGCGGCTAGTAGTCGTAGAGGTTGGCTTGATGGTCGTGGAGGTCGTCGTGGGCGGAGACTGGAGCGCTCCGCTGATGGCTACTCGATCGATGGTGACGTATCCGTCGAACTCGGCAACGTCGCCACCGAGCAAACCCGTGACTACGAATCGAAGCGCGAAGTCGGTGTTGTCGAACGAAGCAAGAGAGAACACTTTTGATCCGCCGAAAGCCTTCGACAGGTCATAGGTCTGAATCGAGACCCACTTCGACCCGTCGTATCCCTGAATCCGCAATTCAGAGCCCAACAGCTCCAGCAAACCTCCGGGCTGGACCTGAATATCGACCGACAGCGTCGCGTCGCTCACGACGCCGAGATCGGCGACACGTGTGACGCGGAGGTCGCCTGCGAGCAGACCCGGTCCCTCGATGCGGAGGCAGTGGTTGTTCGAACAGTTCTCCGATCCGATTCGGATCGAACCCGACTCTGCCGAACCGTTGTCGCCAAACTCGACCCACGGCCCGCCGAACTCGAGGCTCCCGTCATTCCCGCCGTACCCTCCATCACCGAAATCGTCACGGTATTCACCGGTGTCTCCGGCCGTGACCGACAGTGCCGGAACCAGCAAGGCGGCGACCAGCAGTGCCAGGAGCCTCCTCACGACGAAAGGGCTCTGATCATGTCGGCAACCGATGCACCTTCGGCGTCCTCGCTGCCGGGAGCTGCGTCCGCGGGGACGGTCACCACAAAATAGGTCTTCCCGTTGTATCGCTGGTGCCGGATGGCCCCGCCGAGAAGGTGGGTCATCCTGCTGGCGACGGCCAGCCCGAGCCCGACACTCCCGGTGAGGAGCGGCTCCGATCCGTCGTGAGCGAACCGGTCGTACAGGTTCGCGACCCGCTCCTCGGGAACACCCGGACCGTTGTCGACCACTTCGACGTCGACCGACTGCTCACCGGCGGTCACGCTCACGGCTACATCGGGGCCACCGTGCCGCACGGCATTGGAGATGAGATTGACCAGCACGTGGCGAAGCCGAGCGGGGTCGGTCTTCACCATCGCCGCGGACGGTTGGCGCGCAACCTCCACGCCTGCTCGTTCGAAGGGTGCGACCGCGGCCTCGATCACGTCCTGTACACGGGTGGCGGTCATCTCTATCTCGAGACCTGTGCTGTCCAACCTGGAGGCTGCCAGCAAGTCGTCGACCATCCGAGTCATCTCGGCCGACTCGCTGGCGATGATCTGTGCGGTCTCCCGCGTCGCCTCGGCCCCCTGCACTCCGTCATCACTCAGGATCTCAGCGAACCCGTATATCGATGTCAACGGTGTCCGAAGCTCGTGGGAGAGCCCGGCGATGAAGGCATCCTTGGCTCGGCCGATCTCTCTCTCCGCCTCGAGCGCGATGCGCGTCCGCTCCTCGACCGCCCGTATCTGACGCCGAGCAATGATGAAGTAGGTGACGACCGCCGCGCCCGGAACGGCGAGCGTGAGAACGAAGACCACCCATCCGTTGACGGCCTGTCCGGTGGCCGTGTTGTCTTGGATGGCCATCTGAATCTCAGCCTGCTCCTCCAGTAGGACTCGAGAGAGCTCGACATACACGGGCTCGAGTGAGGTGAGAAGTCGAGATCGGGCACTTGCCACCTCGCCCTGAACGAGGGCCTCGACCACAGATTCGACCTCGCCGGCGAACCGAGCCAGCTCTGCGTGGGAGTCGTGCTGCGACCCCGAGGCGACGAGCTGTTGGAGCTCGTCGGTCGACTTCTCGATTTGTTCCATCGCGAATGCCGCATCGTCCGAGGTCACATCCCCGCTTGCCTCCAACTCGGTGAAAGTGACTGCTTGGACGAGACCGGCTCGTGTCAACGCGGACACACCGATGGCGGAGTTGTTCCAATGGAGCGAGCGAGCGTTGCTCGTGACTCTCGAGACGTTGACCGAGTTGACGAACGCAAAGCCGGCAACGATCGCGAGCACGACCAAAGCGGCGCAGACCGCGTAGAGAACGGTCCGGCGCCTCGTCGTGGAACCGCCTTGCACCACAGTGGCCATCGTCAGCCGTATCGGGTGATCGCTGCGCCCGCGAGATAGGCCCTACGACCCCTAACGTCGGCGACGATGACGATCGCGGTGGTCTCCGCACTCCAGGACGAGCTTGACATCCTCATCGCGTTGGGCGTCTTGGGCCAACTCAGCCAGACTCGTGCTTGCTCTCATCGACCGCGTCGAGGAAGACGACGGGGATCACCCGCTCGGTCCGAGACTGGTACTGCCGATATCCGTCGTAGGCGGTCTCGATCCGGGGCCACCATGTCGCCCGCTCGTCGGCATCGGCAGTGCGGGCAAACTTCTGCATGCTGTCCCCGTCGATCTGGACCTCGACACGGGGTTCTTCGACGAGGTTCTGGTACCACGTCGGATTTCGGGGACGTCCCCCGTACGATGCGATCACCACCAGTAGCTCCCCGTCACGTAGATAGAGCAATGGCACGGTATGGGTCCGTCCGCTGACATGGCCACGGGTGGTCAGCAGCAACATGTCGTTGCCCACCAAACGGTTGCCGAGCAAGCCGCCTGTGAGCCGATAGAGACAAGCGTGCACGCGGGACCAGCGCCTCACCGAGGAGTCCCTCATCCCGGAAACCGGTCGCGGACGACTTGGCGCAGCAGGTCGAGCCGCATGGCGCCATGGTTGAGCACCGTCGAGTGGAAATCACGAAGCACGAAATCATTGCCCAGCCGCCGCCTGGTCTCGTCGCGGATCGAGAGGATCTCCCGCTCTCCCAGCTTGTAAGCGATGGCCTGGCCCGGCCAGCCGAGGTACCGCAAGACCTCGTCGCGTGCCTGGGCCCGAGTGCGGAACCCGTAGACCCGCATGAACTCGACCGCAGTGTCGAATGTCCAGGGCTCTCCCGGTTCGAGGGGCGATGAGCCATCGATTGCCTTCCCCAGATGGAGTCCGATGTCAACGACCACCCGGGCGGCCCGATACATCTGTTTCGCCAGCATCCCGAAGTAGTGCTGGGGGTCGTC
>DASUUP010000298.1:0-16700 GCA_036373995.1 Acidimicrobiia bacterium | reverse complement strand
CTCATCGAGACCACCCGACTTCCACATCCATAGGGCCAACGATCCTGCCGGCCAGGGATATTCGAACCTGATTCCGCGGTCAATGAGGTCCCGGAACTGCTCGAACAGGGCGCTGTCGGGTGTATCGACGACCCACATTCTCTCGGCGATGGCTGCGGCGGAACCCAGTAGGTGATCGATTTCACCACTCTCCACGGCCAGGGACCATGCCTGTTCCAGGTATTCGACGGCGCTGCCGCGACCAGTACGGGTTCGTATCACGCCGAGTATGGCTGCGAGCCGCACGTCGGCGGTCGAGTGTCGACCGATCGTCTCTGTCGCCAGGTCTTCGGCCTCTGACCATGCGCCCGCCCAGAGCAGGGCTTCGGCGCGCACCAGGGTCGCCTGGGTCTCCAAGATCGGCAGTTCATAGCCACCTGCGGTGCTCTTCGCCCGAATTGAGAAGTCGGACGCCCTGTCGATGTCCCTTATCTCCAGGGCGACCTCCGCCATCCGGAGCTGGGCCAGCACTTCCTCGTAGCGGTAGCCGCCCAGACGGGCGCGCTGCTGCAACTGCTCCATGATGTCGAGCCCGCCGGGTTCTCCCCGCACATACACCAGGGTGCCCTTCACGCCGAGGGCACTGATCAGGGCCAGCTCGGCCCCGGTCCTCTCGGCGACGCCGATCGCACGGTCGGCGGCAGCCTCGGCCTGGTCTATCTCACCTGAACGGATCAGCAGCCAGGAATATGTAGCCAAGGCATGGGCCAGACGATGACTCGGCTCCCCGGGCTCGAGGAGTCGGATCGCCTCGAGGGCATACTCCCTCGCCGTACCAGACCGCCCATGGGTCCGGTTCACCTCGACACCCAAGACCAGTGCCCGGGCGAGGGCCTCGACGGATCCCGCCTCCCGATACAGCTCTATGGCTCGGTCGAGGATCTCGATGGACTCGACCCTCTCCAGATAGTGCTCGATCAACGCCCACCGACTGAGAATGTCGGCGCGTCTGTGCGGCTCGAGCAGGCTCAGGTGCGGCTCGAGGGCACGAAACTGGGCTGCCGCCTCGCGATTGCTTCCGACCTCCGCCGCCGCCAGAGCTGCCTCAGGGGCGTGGACCACGAGGCGGTCGATGTCATTGGCTCCCTGGGCGTGATGCACCAGCCTGGACGGATCGGTCCCGTCGGGGAGAGTTTCGAGCAAACCACGGTGGATAGCCACGCTTTCACTGATCGTCAGGGACGACTCGACGGCGCGCCTGATCAGCTCATGACGAAACGAGACCAGATCGCCGTCGATCTCGAGCAACCCCAGCCTCTCACCTTCGGCTAAGTCATCATCTGATCCACCAGTGAGCCGGGGAATGTCCTCCCCGGAGATCCGATCCGGAATCACCGACATGACCCTCAACATGTCACGGGCGGTCGAGGACAGTTTCCCGATCCGAGAAACCACCGAGTCCCGCACCGACGCTGGGACCTCCCCATCCCCAAAGCTGGCCAACTCAGTCACCAGGAACGGGTTGCCGTTGGTCGCCGAGAGCACACGGTCCGGATCGAGTCCCGAGTCAGCCACGAGTTCCGAGACCCCGGATCTCGAAAGACCCTCGAGCTCTATGCGGGCGACGTTTTGCGGTGGCAAATCCCCTATCACCCCCCGCAGCGGGTGATCGCGGTCGACTTCTCCGATGCGGTGGGTGAGAAGAAGTAGACCGTTGGCCCTGGCCATCCGACGCCCCACATACTTGATGACGTCGCGGGTCGCCTCGTCGGACCACTGGGTATCTTCGATCACCACCACGGTGGGACGTAGCGATCCTGCTGTCAGGTCGAAGAAACTCTCCAACACCGCCTGACGGTCACGGCTCTGCAGCGCTTTCCGAAGCGCCGGCTCGGAGCGGGAGATATCCCAAAGAGGCCCCAACGGCTGCGGTGTCTGCAAGTCATCGCAGTAACCGATGTGAATATGTGCGATGTCCGCAGCTGAGCTCAGAAATCCCCCAACCAGAGAGCTTTTACCGATCCCGGCCTCACCCCGGATCAACACGACCTTGCCGCCCGATGAGCCGACGTCGGCGAGAAGGTCAGTGAGGAGACCGAGTTCTCCCTCTCTCTCCAGAAGCACCGACCCGAGGCTACATGTCATGAGAAATCCGGAGGTGTCATCTCGTTGATGGCACTGAACACAGAGACGCAACGGGACATCCGCCGCCCGGGCAGGTCAATTCGAGAACGTCGAGGTGACGCTCACCACCACCCGCAGCCCGTAGCCGCCGGGCGGGAACAGCTTCACTAGGTCTGCCCCGGATAGCCGACGGTCGTCAGGCGTGGTCACGTCGACGTGCTCATTGGAATGGAGGAACCGGTCGTCAGGGCCGGTGATCCGAAGCCAAATCCCGGTGCGCGACATGCCTACCTCGGCGTCGACGAGGTCGTTCGCCCCCGGTAGATGTTGCGGCCCTACCGCACTTCAGACTGGCCTGGCAGGCCCTGCCGCATCAGTGACCTGATCTGGCATGCACTCCGGCTCGAGCTGCTCGTCTTGGTCGATTCCCAGCAGCACAGTGCTGCCACTTCGGTTCGACAGGCGGCGGTGGTATTGGCCAGTTCCGGCTTGCACGGGGCGGTCGTGCGATTGGCCGGTACTCCCTCGGAGCCACCGGTGGATGTGGACTACTGCGGTCAAGGAGTTCGTGGAGGAGTGGACCGGTGAGATGGCGATGGTGTGCGGATGTTGGATGTGAGGGAACGTCATTCGGTTCTGATCTGGGAGTGAGTCTCGGGCGACACCCGGGCAACATTCCATGTGGTTTGACGTAAATATGAGTGGCGCGTAACGAACATTCAAAGGAGGTGCGCGGGAACGGCCCGTTCGGGTTTGGCATTCCCCCCAGGTATCAGCGTTGCCAAGACGGCATGCGTCGAGGCGGCCCGGGTTTTGAGGCTGGACAGGTCGCTCGCTCATCGTGCGGGTCTACCGGCGGGTGGCGTCCTCAGGCTCGGTGATTCGACCGCTCGCAACGTCCCTAGCCGTATTGAAGAAGATGGATAGCGGGTCAAGAAGCTGGAAGACGAGCATGAGTTGCAGAAAGCCCACACCTCCCCGAATCGCGCTGATCAAGTAACCAACGACGTAGAGAAAGCCCGTAGCGACGGCGAACCTCCGGCCGAGTGGACTAGGCCAAGCTGGACCAGGACGCATCTCAACACTCATCCTCAGGGCAACGCCAATGGCCAGAAAGACACTGGTGATGCGCACCGTGAGCGTGACGTTCCCTCCTGTCACCGCATGAACCGCGATAACACCGAATCCGGCAACGGTGAGTGTGAAACCACTGATGACGATGTTCCGGATTCGCCAAGTCGCGATTGGCGAATCGGCCTCGGGTCGTTGATCAAGAGCTGCGATGAGCCCGGCGAATCCAGCCAGCGACACACCCAGGCCACCCAAAGCCATGAAGTAGAACTCTCCGGGCACAGCAGGAACCTACCAACTCGATGCCGATCACTGGCAGAGCCGCCCGGGTCGGCCTCTGCGGTCGCTGAGATCGAGCTCCTCCATGTGGCCCAACCGGACAGCCTGGCTCACCCGAAAGAGTCATCTCCGTGGTGGGCTTGCGATTAGGTGTCTTACGAAGGGGCGGGGTCATGGACTTATAGGGTGGTAGACGAGGAAGATCCATGCTTCGTGACGACACAGGTGCTGACACGTTCACGGAGCTTGTTCGTCGTCTCGAGCCTCGTCTCCGTCGTGCTTTGACAGCCGCGTTTGGTTCTGACATTGGTCGTGAAGCCGCTGCCGAGGCGCTGGCCTATGGATGGCAACACTGGTCCAAGGTCGGGGGCATGGACAATCCCTCTGGATACCTGTTCAGGGTCGGCCAGAACAAGGCAAGGCACATGACTCGACTGTCGCGGAGATGGAGTCATGACCAAATGCACTTCGAGGAGCCGTGGGCCGAGCCCAGATTTGGCCCGGCCTGGAGTTCACTGTCAGAACGCCAACGTGTTGCGGTGGGGTTGATCCATGGGTTCGACTGGACACTCTCTGAGGTGGCCGACTTTTTGGGGGTCTCGAAGGGAACGGTGCAGACATATGAGAAGCGGGCTTTGAGGAAGCTCCGTCGTGAGCTGGGAGTCGATTCATGAGCCCTTCGATCCAAACACAGATCCGCCAGCATCTTCAGGCGAACGACGACGTCCAGGCTCCCATCGGTTTCGAAGAGATCATCTCACGGCTAGAGCCTGACGCGTCCGTCGCTCCCGCTCCTGCCGCTCGGTACGTTCGAGGGATTTGGGTGGCGGCCGCTGCCGCAGTGATCACCCTTCTCCTCCTGGGTCTGATTCCGCTGTTCTCGGGCAGCGAGCAGCCGCGACCTGCTGACACGTTGCCTCCGCCGACCACACCATCAACCGCAGCCTCTGCGACGACCATCGCCACTCCAGAGACGCAGGACGGAGGCGATACGATCCTCACGCAGCGATTCACCGCCATCCCATCGGATCCCATAGCCGTCGAGGGGTCATTGACGTGGCGCACCGTTGAGTTGCCGGCTCCCGGACAGCTCACAGTGGGTCTCGACGACCGCATCTATCTGCTCGCGGAAGATTTCGTCTGGGTTTCCCGCGACGGTGTCGACTGGACGGGCTACCCGGTCGCCCCACCCGTGGATGGCTATCGGTCCGCCATTGGCGAGGACATACTGATCGACGTTCGGGGTGGAGGTGGAGTGGGCGATGTTCAGTCCGACGAACCTGACACTTTCTTGCCGGTGACAGTTGCGGTCTATGACCTGTCTGCGATCGGCTCTGAAGACGGAGAAGTGACGCTGATCGCAGAGTCTCCCCTACCCGCTTCAGACGGTGATGGACCGGAATCGGTGGCGATCGGCCGCAATGGGGCTGTGGTAGCTACAAGCGCGAGGGTTTTTTACAGCGAGCTAGACGATCAATGGACGCCCGTCGAGGGATTGCCAGAAGGCACCTACGCAGCCATCACGGCCGCCAGCGACCGTTTCTACATCACCGACGGTACGACCGTGTTCTATTCCACCGATGGAATCGAGTGGACGCTTGTACACGAGTCGAGCTCCCCAATCAGGGCAATCGGCAGGTGGGGCGACCGTGCCATCGCTGATGATGGAGAGGCCGTTTGGGGGATTACACCCCAAGGTGGAGAGGTCCTTTACACGAGTAACTCCGACAGAACTGGTCCTTCACCCTGGATCTGGCAGATCACCGGAAGCCCCCTCAGCATCATGAGCATCCAGGCTGATACCGGGCGTTATCTCTACTCCACGGACGGCATCGATTGGGAAGACATGGCCCTGCCCGAAGGATGGAGAGTCAGCAACGTATTCGTCGAGGACCCGATAGCAATGAACAGTCAGACGATCCTCGTCGTTGCATCGGCAAGTGAAGGCCAGGATGGTGGTGGCATCGATGGGAAGCGGGTTCTCATGGCCACACCATGAGCAGGGCTGATCGAAATCAGACCGTGTGAGTTCATGGCATCTCACCACCTATGGGGTAGAACCGTCGTCGTGCCCACAGGGCGACGTAGACCAGTCCGACGAGCACGGGGACCTCGATGAGGGGTCCGACCACGCCGGCGAGAGCTTCTCCTGAGGTGACTCCGAATACTCCGATCGCGACGGCGATTGCGAGTTCGAAGTTGTTGCTTGCGGCTGTGAAGCTCATTGCGGTGTTCTTCTCGTAGGACATCCGGAGTCGGAGCCCGAGGGCGAACGAGAATCCCCACATGAGTCCGAAATAGGCGAGGAGCGGGAAAGCGATTCGGGCTACGTCGAGGGGCCGTGAGGTAATGGTTTCGCCTTGGAGGGCGAAGAGGATGACGACCGTGAAGAGCAGCCCGTAGAGTGCCCACGGCGCGATTCTGGGGAGGAACCTCGACTCGTACCATTCGACTCCTCGACTTCGTTCTCCCCACCGGCGGGTGAGATAACCGGCAACCAACGGTATTCCGAGGAAGACGAGGACGATTCTGGCGATGTCCCATATCGACACGTCGAGGCTTGCGGTGTCGAGCCCCAACCATCCGGGTAGTAGCTCCAAGTAGAAGTAGCCGAGCAGCGAGTAGGCGACGATCTGAAACACGGAGTTGATTGCGACCAGGACAGCAGCGGCTTCCCGGTCGCCACATGCCAAGTCGTTCCAGATGAGCACCATGGCAATACAGCGAGCGAGACCGATGATGATCAGCCCGGTCCTGTATTCGGGAAGGTCGGGAAGCATCAGCCATGCAAGGATGAACATCAGCATCGGGCCGACGATCCAGTTCAAGACCAGCGAACTCGCCATGAGGCGACGGTCGGTCGTGATCTCCCCTATCTGGGAGTAGCGGACCTTGGCAAGCACGGGATACATCATCGCCAGCAGGCCGATGGCGATCGGTAGTGACACGCTGCCGAGCTTGACCGTATCCAGCCAGTCGTTGAGGTCCGGGATGATGGCTCCCAGGGCCAATCCGAGAACCATCGCCAAGCCGATCCACAAGGGGAGAAACCGGTCGAGTTGGGACAACCGACCAAGTACTGCGCGGTCAGCGGTATTTGTAGTTGCCATCTGGGCTCCACAGCTTCTCTCGTCTCCGGAGATCATCGCTCCCCGAAGGCCCCACCTCCAGGGGATTTAGACCCGAACAGAGCGCGGCTCTTTCGCCAGGCCTACTCCTGGCCGTAGGGCGTCACTCCTTGCCCGTATGCCTCCACGAACAAGTCGAGAACCTCGCCGGGTTCGGCATGCCGACCTGTCTCGGCCTTGGAGTAGATCAGATGCCCATCGACCGTGACATCGAAAACACCCTTGGAGCCTGTGGTGAACGTCAAGGATCGCACGATGTGCTGATACCTGGAGAGAATGTCATTGGCCGCGCTCACGGCGCGGTCCAGATAGTTTCAGGGGACGCAGTAGACGATCTCGACTTCGTGCATGGGCACACCAAGGTAGCCGTCCCGACCCCGCGTCTGCGGCCACACATTGCGTTCGAGTCCTGGCGGGTGCACACGCCCCGGCCTCGCGCATCCGATTCTGTTGAGCGTCATTCGCCGTCAGGGTGCTTGCCTGCACGACAGGTTGGGCGAACCGCTTCGGAGTCGTCTAGATGAAGATGATCTGAGCTCCGCTCGACAACTCCATGAAGTCAGAGGCGCTGATGACCGCTTCCACGCGATCGTATAGGTCGTCCTTCCCGAGATGCATCATGTCGGCCGACATCTTGCAAGCCCACAGGTGGCCACCGGCATCGGTGATCATCTCGAGGAACTCCGGAACGTCCGGGACGTCCAGACCCTCCATCTGCTTCTTCATCATGTGCGTGGCGAACGACGTCATGCCGGGGAGTCCCATGATCATCTGCGGCATATGCGTGGCCGGGTTGCCGACCGGTGTGAATTGCAGGTGACCCATGGTCTTGGGGTTGATGATGTCGAAGCCCCAGAACGTGAAGAAGAGGTGTGTCTCGATCCCCTCACCCACGGCAGCGTTGGCCAGTACGAGGCCCGGATAGGCCATGTCGAGCGAGCCTTTGGAACAGATGATCGCCAGCTTGCGATCCTCCGACTCTTCGTCTTCGAAGACCGGGATCGGGGCCTCCATCGTCATTGTCATGTCAGAACCTCCGTTCAGACGCATCCCGCCGGCTTGGGCAGCCCGGCGACGTAGGCCATCTTCTTTGCGGGTTTCTTGGGGAACAGCTGGAAGAGCTCCTTGGTCGGTATGCCACCGAGGGTGGTGACCCTTCGCAGCGTGGCGGTCTCGCCCTCGGTCTTGAAGTCGTCTCTGAGGAAGCGAATCGCCTCCATGTGCCTTTCACCGAGCTCGATGCCGATGTTGGCGGCAAGTGTCTTGGCGAGCTCCTCGTTCCATTCGTCGTAGTCGGTCATGAATCCCTCGTCATCGACGTGGACTTCGTGACCGGCAATCATTGTCAGGCTCACTCAGAAGCCTCCTTTCTCACTGTTGACGGGTATCGATTCAGCCACTTCCCTCTTTCCCGCCATCGACATGAGTGCGGGGAGGGGGATCTCACGACCCGGGAGCAATGCGTTCCAGTAGATCCACTTGAACATCAGCTTCCCGAGGTGATTCAGCTTCGTCTCTTCCATGAGAGACATCGGGCCGATGCCGGGAATCGGGTACTTCCCGGGAAGGGGCTGTGTGTCGTAGTTGAAGTCGATGAGCATCGCCTTGCCACCGCCCGACTCCACGAAGCAATTGGCATGGCCATCGAAGAGATGGGTCATCTCCTCGCCTCTGATGTGCTGCATGAAGTTCTCGGCGAACAGCTCGATGGCGAAGTGGGCGACCGAGCCCGCCTTCGAGGTCGGAAGGTCCGCTGCATCGCCAACTGCGAAGATGTTGTCCCATTGGGTGGACAGGAATGTCTCGTGGTCCACCGGGACACAGTTCAACTCGTTGCCCATGCCGCTGCGGGCGATGTAGTCAGCTCCCATGTTCAGCGGAACGGTGACCAGCAGGTCGAACGGGATCTCCCTCTCGTCATAAGACACCAGGGCCCGGTTCTCGTTGTCTATCGACTCGACGTAGAAGTCGGCCTCCAGGGCGATCTTGCGTTCGTCGAGCATGCCTCCCAGGAGCTTGGAGGCCACCGGCTTGGTGAACGCCCCGTCGAGTGGAGTGACATAGGTCATCTCCACCCGATCGCGCATCTCACGATCCTTGAAGTAGGAGTCAGCGAGAAACGCGAACTCGAGAGGGGCAACAGGGCATTTGATGGGCATCTCGGTCACATGGACCACGAGCCGACCGCCCTCCCATGTTCGGAGCTTCTCGGCCAGGGCGGTCGCACCATCGAGGGTGTAGAAGTCGAAGATCGTCTTCCGCCACTCGCCGCCATCCATCCCTGGTGTCTGGTCGGGACGAGGCGTCACACCCGTAGCGATGATCAGCTGGTCGTATGACAGCAAGGTCCCGTCGGCCATCGTCACCTCGTTCGACTGCGGCGTCACGAGGTCGATGTCGCCGAACACGATGTCGACCCCGTCCGGGATGAACTTCTCCTTGGGCTTGGTGACTACCGACGGTTCGTAGATGCCGAAGGGGATGAACAGGAATCCCGGCTGGTAGAGGTGCTCAGGCGTCTGGTCGACGACGGTGATCTCCCACTCGGAGAGGGGGAGGCGGCTTCTCAGCTTGTTCACCACCATCGTTCCGGCGGTACCGGCACCCAACACGACCAAGCGTTTCACATCCGACCTCCTCGGATCTCTGAATCATGAGCTACGACCGGATCATGACTGTCGCTGCCGTTCGGATACAGAGGAAATAGACCCCTGCTGTTGGGACGTTTGGTCTGACGATTGTGGAAACGCCATGAGCCCCTCCCGTCCGTACCAGGCGTAGGCGACGAGGAACATGACGCGTTGCAGGAGACCCGATGAGTCGTCGAAGGCCACCATCAGCAACGGGATCGCCACCGATGCAATGACGGCGCAGATGTCCAGCAGAAGGATCCGGCCGCCTTTCTGGAGACGACTCGCCGAGGTGAGAGCCACGCCGCCGGCAAAGGCGAAACCCATCGCAGTTGCGGCAAACGAGTGGATTCCGTCCTCCCCGGCATCGAAGGACACCCCGGCTTCCCACGGCCGGACCGATGCAGTCGCCGTGACCACCATCATCAGCCCGAAGACCGCATGGGCCGTCGAAGCCCACCGGCCCCAGGTCGGCGCTCGTGCCGTCACCAGGACCATCACCGAGAGCCCGAACAGCGCGAACCCGAGCCTGGCGACCCAGGCGCCTTGAACCCCCTGGGCCGCCGACTCACTGGTCGTGTGTGTGATCCACGAGTAGGTCGACGGCATCAACAGAGGCGCCACAGCCAGAGAGACCACCGAGCCGACTATTCCGATGAGGACCAAACGCGCCCTTGCCATCGTGCGATCGTGAGCTAGCGAGGCCATCTGCCGGTAGGGGCTAAAGACACAACCAAAGGTCCCAACGAGAAGGTTCGCATGGCCCTAACCGCTTCGGCACCGCTCAACCGACACTGGTGTCATGGACAACCCGGAATTGCGAGGTTTCCCATGGATATGAGATGGGTTTACGCGTTCGACGAAGTCGCCGAAGCAGAAGAGTCGGCAGGAGACTGGGACGGGGTTCGGGCCCTGCTCGGCGGCAAGGGGGCGAATCTCGGCGAGATGACACGCATCGGCGTGCCTGTTCCCCCAGGGCTCACCATCACGACCGAAGCCTGCAATGCCTACCTCGAAGGGGGTGAGGAGTTCCCCGACGGTCTCGTCGACCAGGTCGCGGTCGCTTTGCACAAGATCGAGGCAGACACCGGAAAGACTTTTGGCGGCGAATCGGACCCACTGTTGGTCTCTTGTCGGTCGGGCGCCAAGTTCTCCATGCCGGGGATGATGGACACCGTCCTCAACATCGGCATGAACGAGGCCGTGAACGAGAAGTTGGTGAAGCTCACAGACGACGAGCACTTCGTCTACGACTCCTACAGGCGTCTGATCCAGATGTTTGGCTCAGTCGTGCTGGGTGTTCGCGAAGAGCCCTTCGAGCAGGTCCTCGAGCGGCATCGGGGCGAGAGCGGCGTGTCCAGCGATTCAGAGCTGTCGGCAGAGGACTTCCGACTCATCGCTGAAGAGTTCAAGGCCATCGTGGAGCGCTATGCGGGACGACGCTTCCCGGACGACCCCACCGAGCAACTGCACCTCGCCATCGAGGCGGTGTTCCGCTCCTGGAACGGGAAGAGAGCCACCGATTACCGGAACGCAGCGGGCATCCCGCACGATCTGGGTACCGCGGTGAACATCCAGACGATGGTCTTCGGCAACATGGGCGATGACTCGGCGACCGGCGTTGCCATGTCTCGCAATGCCACGACCGGCGAGCCCAACATCGAAGGCGACTATCTCACCAACGCCCAGGGCGAAGACGTCGTCGCGGGCATCCGCCTCACCAAGCCCATGGCGCAGATGGCCCATGAGTTCCCGGACAACCACAAGGAATTCCAGGCTATCGCCCACCGTCTCGAGCAGCACTACCGGGACATGCAGGACATGGAGTTCACGATCGAAAGGGGAAAGCTGTGGCTGTTGCAGACGCGTGACGGAAAACGCACTGCCCAGGCCGCGGTCCGGATCGCGGTCGACATGGCCGACGAGGGGCTCATCAGCACCGAGGAAGCCCTGGGTCGTGTCAAACCAGAACAGATCGACTTCTTCCTCCATCCCTCCTTCCCGGCCCAAGCGAAGAAGGCAGCAACCGACGAGGGACGACTCCTCGCCACGGGATTGAACGTCTCGCCAGGAGCGGCGGTCGGTGTGATCGCCTTCGATGCAGACCTTGCAGAGCGGTGGGCCAAAGAGGATGGCCGCGACGTGATCATGGTGCGTCCTGAGACCAAACCTGACGACGTCCACGGAATGCTGGCCGCAAATGGGATTGTCACCAGCCGAGGCGGCAGAACCAGCCACGCGGCCCTGGTTGCCAGGCAATTCGGAAAGCCCGCCGTCGTCGGAGCCGAGAAGCTGACGATCGATCTGGTCGAGCGTGTCCTTCGGGTCGACGATCGAGTCGTCAAGGAAGGCGAAATCATCTCCGTCGACGGGACGAGTGGCGATGTACTCCTCGGGGCGCTCGAGATGCAGACGCCCGATCTCGGCAACGAGTGGTTGAAGAGGCTCCTCGAATGGGCCGACACCATCCGCGACATCGGAGTCTGGACCAACGCCGACACCCCGGAGGACGCCCGGCTGGCCCGCAGCTACGGCGCCGAAGGAGTCGGCCTCGTTCGGACCGAGCACATGTTCTTCGCTCCGGAACGTCTCCCGATCATGCAGCGGATGATCACGGCGACGATTCCCGCCGAGATCTCAGAGACGCTGCAACAGCTCCTCCCCATGCAGAGGGATGACTTCGTCGGACTGTTCCAGGCCATGGACGGCCTCCCCGTGACCATCCGGTTGATCGACCCACCGCTTCACGAGTTCCTTCCCAGCTACGAGGAGCTGACGACCGATCTGACCGACTTCAAGATCAGGATCCAGTCGGCCACCTCGCTCAAGGAGATCGATGATCTCCTGGCGAGGATCGAGGAAGAAGAGCACCTGCTCGAACGAGTGCAGAGCCTCCGGGAAACCAACCCCATGCTCGGCTTGAGGGGTGTGAGGCTTGGCATCGTTCTGCCCGGTCTGACCAGGATGCAGGTTCGCGCAGTCTTCGAAGCCGCCTGCCAGGTCTCCGAGCAGGGGGTCGACGTGCACCCCAAGATCATGATCCCGCTCACCGCCCACGTGAACGAACTGGCCAGACAGCGGGAGACTCTCGAAGAGGAAGCCCTTGCCGTCATGGCCGAACGCGGTGTCGAGATCGACTACGAGTTTGGCACGATGATCGAGATCCCGCGGGCTGCGCTGACCGCCGATCAGGTGGCGAAGCATGCCCAGTTCTTCTCATTCGGGACCAACGACCTGACCCAAATGACATTTGGCATCAGCAGGGACGATGCGGAGAAAGCCTTCCTGATTCAGTACCTCGAGGAGGGGATCCTGGAGCAAAACCCCTTCACCACAATCGATGTGGACGGAGTCGGCGAGCTGATGAGAATCGCCGTGGAGAAGGGCCGGGCGACCCGACCCGAACTGGAAGCGGGCATCTGTGGGGAGCACGGTGGGGACCCGGAGTCGATCGCCTTGTGCAGACGTCTCGGTCTCGACTACGTGAGCTGCTCACCACCACGAGTGCCGCTGGCACGACTGGCGGCAGCGCAGGCTGCACTACGCGAGCCCCGCTAGGTCGCCTGCCTCCGGGGCGGACCGACCCGCTGCATCGCTCTGGCCGCCCTACCAGGTGGGTACGTACGAGGTGAGCGTCTGCATGTACCCGGTACGCTCAAAGGCTGATGGATCGGGCACCGACTGATGGCTCATGCTCCCCCGTGCCTGGGCCACCGAGTCGAACCCTCTCTCCTCCAGCCAGCCTGCCAGCCCGTCACGTGTCTCGGTCAGCCGTGACGGACCATGACGGAGCAGAGCGGAAGCCATCATCGTGACCGTGGCACCCGCCAGGACCGTTTTTATGGCGTCCTCTGCGCTGTGGACCCCGGTTGTCGCGGCCAGGTCGGCCCCGATCTGTCCGTGGAGAATGGCCAGCCAGCGCAAGATCAACCTCAGCTCCGACGGATCGGACAACACGAGTCTCGGGACCACCTCCAGACTCTCGATGTCGAGGTCCGGCTGATAGAAGCGGTTGAAGATGACCAATGCGTCCGCCCCGGCATCGACCAACCGTCGTGCCATGTGGGCCGGGGAGGAGAAGTAGGGCCCGATCTTCACTGCGAGCGGGACATCGATCGCTTCCTTGATGGTCCGGACGAGGCGAAGGTATCGGGTCTCGACCTGATTCGCCGTCAGCTCGGGGTTGGCGGCGACCTGATAGGTGTTGATCTCGAGGGCGTCGATCCCTTCGTCGGCCAGTATTCGCGCGTACAACGTCCAACCACCGGCAGTGGTCCCGTTGAGGCTCGCTATCACCGGTACGCCAATCTCGCGTTTCGCCTTCCGAATCAGCTCCAGGTAGTCCTCCGGACCGGTGTTGTAGTGGTCGAGCTGCGGGAAGAACCCTTCGGGCGTCTCGGCGAAGCCGTCGGCGCCCAACTCCAGGCTGTGATGCACCGCCATCTCGTTGTGCTCGATCTGCTCCTCGAAGAGACTGGGCAGGACCACGGCGGCGGCGCCGGCGTCCACCAGCGCATGAATGTGGTCAATGTCACCGGTCAGGGGTGATGCCGAGGGCAGGATCGGATGGGCAAGATCGAGACCCAGGTACCTGGTTGCGAGATCGACGGTCATTCCTCCACCTCCGAATACTCAGCAGTTCGCTGGACATGAACCATTTGCTCGTAGAGATGCCAGCGGTCGTCTATGTCGGACTGTGCTCGTCGCAACAACTCCTCGGCCCCCTCGGGGTCGGCCTTGCCGAGCATCGCGAAGCGGGTCTCGCTGGCGGCGAATTCCTTGAACGGGATGGTGGGCGCCCGGCTGTCGAGGCGAAGCCCTGGCTCACCCCGGGCCTCCCTGGCCGGGTCGTACCGGAAGAGGGGCCAGTGGCCGGAGTCGGTTGCCGCCTTCTGATGCCCGAGTTGGTCCTTCATGTCGAGACCGTGAGCGATGCAGGGGCTGTACGCGATGACGAGCGACACACCTCGGTGCGCTTCGGCCTCGGCAATCGTCTTCACGGTCTGCGTCGGGTTGGCGCCCATGGCGATCTGGCCGACGTAGACATTCCCATAGGCCATGGCGATCTGACCGAGATCCTTCTTCCCCGTTGCCTTGCCACCCGCAGCGAACTTGGCGATCGCCGCTCTCGGCGTGGCCTTGGAGGCCTGACCACCTGTGTTCGAGTAGACCTCGGTGTCCAACACCAGGATGTTGATGTTGCGACCCGAGGCCAACACATGGTCGAGGCCACCGAAACCGATGTCGTAGGCCCACCCGTCGCCACCGACGATCCAGATACTGGTCTCGATCAGCGAGTCGGCGACACCCTCGAGTCGTCTGGGAAGAGGGCCCTCCATCGCGGAGAGTCGGTCTTTCAACGTGGAGACGAGCTCTCTCTGTCTGTTGGTCAGCGCGTCGAGATCTGAGTAGTCGGGCCCCTCCGCGACCTCGAGAATGTCGACCGCCAACGGGCCCAACTCCGGGGCAAGGGCGGTCACGAGGAGGATGGCGTCTTCACGCTTGGCCTCGGCAGCCAGCCTCATACCCAAGCCAAACTCCGCATTGTCCTCGAACAGGCTATTGGACCAGGCCGGCCCTCTCCCCTCCTCGTCGACAGTCCATGGAGTGGTCGGGAGGTTCGCTCCGTAGATGGACGAGCACCCGGTGGCGTTGGCGACGATCATCCGATCGCCCATCATCTGTGTGATGAGCTTCAGATAGGGCGTTTCACCACAACCGGCACATGCGCCGGAGAACTCGAAGAGTGGCTTGAGAAGTTGTGAGCCCTTGACCGACCTCGCGTTGACCAAGGACCGGTCGGTTTCGGGGAGATCCAGGAAGATCTCGAAGTTGCGTCGCTCCCTCTCCAGATGCCCGAGCTTCGGTTCCATGTTGATGGCCTTGTGCTTGACCTCCTCCTTCGACTTGGCCGGGCAGGCCTCTACGCAGACGCCGCAGCCGGTGCAGTCGTCGGGGGCGACCTGAATCACGACGCGCTTGCCGGGAAAGTCCTTACCAGTCGGCTCCTTCCACAGGAACCCGTCGGGGATCGTCTCCCCGGCATCGAAAACCTTGAAGCGTATGGCCGCGTGAGGGCAAACGAGAGCGCACCGGCCGCAGTCGATGCAGATGTCGGGGTCCCAAATCGGGATCTCCTGTGCGATCGACCGCTTCTCCCACGCAGCCGTGCCAGTGGGAAAAGTCCCATCCACCGGCAACGCCGACACCGGGAGGAGGTCGCCTTTGCCGGCCATGATCATGGCAGTCACCCTCTTGACGAATTCCGGGGCGACCTCGGGCACCGGGTCGATGATTCGCGTCGAGCTGGTCCGGTCTCCAATCTCGACACGCGCCAGGCCATCGATAGCCCGGTCCACCGCATCCTCGTTGCGACGGACGACCACCTCTCCCCGCTTGCCGTAGGTCTTTCGGATCTGCTCTTTGATGGCTCCGATCGCCATTTGGGACGGCATCAGGCCGCTGAGGTGGAAGAAGCATGTTTGGAGAACCGTGTTGGCTCTTCTCCCGAGGCCGGCATCACGGGCGATGGCGTCGGCGTCGACCACCCAAAGCTGGAGGTTCTTGCCGATCACATGGGCCTGTGCCTCCCGGGGCAACCGGTCCCAGACGCTCTCCGCCGGATAAGGGCTGTTCAGCAGAACCACAGCTCCCGGTGCCGCGATATCGAGTACGTCGGTGTCTTCGACGAAGCTGAATTGGTGGAGTGCTACGAAGTCCGCCTCACGAATCAGGTAGGTCGCTTCGATGGGCCTCGGCGAGATCCTGAGATGGGAGACCGTGCGGGAGCCCGCCTTCTTCGAGTCGTAGACGAAGTAACCCTGAGCGTAGAGGTCGGTGGACTCGCCGATGATCTTCACCGAGTTCTTGTTCGCTCCGACGGTCCCGTCGGAGCCGAGCCCGTAGAAGACGGCCCGAGTCACGTCCTCGGGCTCCGACCACCAGGAATGGTCATAGTCGATGGATAGCCCGGTGACGTCGTCGACGATCCCCACGGTGAAGTGGCGTCTCGGCGAGTCACTTCGAACCTCGTCGAATGCCCCGGCAACCATGTCAGGGGTGAACTCCTTCGACGAGAGCCCATAGCGGGCGCCGTAGACGTCTACGCGCCTGCCGGCCTCAGCGAGAGCAGACACGACATCCTGGTAGAGCGGCTCACCGACGGCGCCTGGCTCCTTGGTGCGGTCCATCACCACAACCCGGCGTGCCGAGCTGGGGAGCGCGGCGACGAATGCCTCGACGTCGAAAGGCCGGTATAGCCGCACCTGGATGACACCGACCTTGGAGCCGTCCCGATCGAGGCGCCGCACAGCCTCCCGGGCAGCTCCGGAACCAGAGCCCATGATGACCATGACGGTCTCCGCGTCTGATGACCCCTCGTAGTCGAAGAGGCTGTAACGCCTTCCGGTCTCGTTGGCCAGACGCTCCATCGTGGCTGCCACGATCCCGGGCACGTCGAAGTAGAAGCTGTTGGCGGCTTCACGGGCCT
>DASUUP010000297.1:0-7691 GCA_036373995.1 Acidimicrobiia bacterium | reverse complement strand
GAGTTACGAGAGGCACAAACGGGTGGGGAGGGTTGTGCTCGCCGCGGGTCTCGCCAGCGGGCTCATGGCCATAGTGGTTGGCGTGGTCATGCCGTTCGGCGGGTTCGCCGAGACCTCTGCATCCACCGTTTTCGGCATCTACTTCGTCTTCGCTCTCGTGGTGGCCTACCGGGCGATCCGCTCCGAGAATGTCACAAACCATCGTCGCTGGATGATCCGTGCCTTCGCCCTCGGGGTCGGCGTCGGGCTGATTCGGGTCGTCATCGGATTCGGCGAGGCGTTCGGCATCGGGATCGCCGACTCGTTTGGCGCCGCCTTCTGGATTGCGTTCGTCACGATGAGCGCCGCCGCCGAGATCTGGCTGAGGGCCAGGCCTGAGGCGATCGCGCCTTTACCTAGAGGGCGTCGCGGCGACGTAACGCCCATGTGAGGACGACGAAACCGAGCACGAGGACCACGGCCAGCTTGGCGACTCCACCACCGACGCCGGGTGTGATCGCTCCCAGCATCTCGCCCGGGTCCTGGTTGACGGCGACGTCTGCGGATATCGAGAGGGCGATGCGCCAGATCGAGATCTGGGCGAGGCCGGTGACCACTTCGGCGAGGATGGATTCGACGACGATGATGTACCCCAGGCCGACCAGCACCGATCTCGGTACTAGGTAGCCGAGGGGGACGAATACCGAGGCGTAGCCGATGCCGGCTGCCGCATACTGGACGACCCCCGCAACCGCGGTGTCCGGGGGGGCGGCGACGGCGACGACGGCGAGCAGCGACACGAGCCACCCGGCCAGGGCGAGAGTGAGTGCGGCGGCGATCCCGGCGGCTATCGAGGAGATGGCCATCGTCTCACGTCCGATGGGCCTCATGTAGATGTAGGGAAGGGTCCCGGCGTCCCTTTCCTCGCGCAGGACGGCGACGGTGAGGATGAGCACCGCGATCGCATAGGAGAACCCGAGTCTTGCGATGATGTCCGAGTAGAGGAGCTCTGCTTCGCCGGGGCTGGCGTCATAAGCCGACAGCCAATAAGCGAGGGCGGGAACGGACGAGAGCGCGATGAGCCCGATGAGCCGACCGCGACGCAAGACCCGGCGATAGAGGTGGGCGGCGAGGGTCACTCTCCGCCTTCCACCAGATAGCGGAAGACCGACTCCAACGATTCGTCGGCAGGCTCCACCCGGCTGATGCCGACCCCGTTCTCGACAGCGATCGATGGGAGACGTCTCGCCAGGTCCCCGGCATCTGCCGCCTCCACGCGAAGACGGCTCGTCTCGATGTGCACGCCGATCACGCCCTCGGTGGACATGAGTGCGGCTCCGAGCCGACGATTGTCGGTGGCTTCGATGAAGACGAGCCGGGGTCGGTCGGTCATGGCGCTGCGGATGTCGGCGACGCTGCCGACCGCAGCAAGCCGTCCGTCGACCATGGCCACCACCCGCTCGGTCATCCGCTCCACCTCGGCAAGGACGTGCGAGGAGACCAGGACCGTTCGACCCGCCGATCCCAGCTCGCGGAACAACGAGATCAGATGCGCTCGCTGCACCGGGTCGGCTCCGTTCAAAGGCTCGTCGAGCAGGAGGACGTCAGGATCCGATACGAGCGCGGCCGCCACCTTGGCGCGCTGACGCATGCCTTTGGAGAAGCCTCCGAGGAGCCGGTTGGCAGGTCCGGTGAGATCGACGGTCTCCAGCGCTCGCTGGGCTCGACCGGGCGGATCATCCGCCTTTGCGAGCCTGGCGGCGAGCTCCACGAATCGGCGGGCGCTGAGACGCTCGTACACGGCCTCGTCTTCGGGGACCAGTGCGATGCTCCGGTAGATGTCCGGATGGGCACGGGGGTCCTGGCCGAGGATCGAAACCGATCCCTGCGAAGGCTTCTGCAGACCGGCGATGACACGCATCAGCGTTGTCTTGCCCGCGCCGTTCGGCCCGAGGAGGCCGGTCACTCCGGGCCCGAACCCGATCGTCACCTCGCTCACGGCGACTTTGGGGCCGAACCACTTCGAAAGCTCGTTGACGACGATGGTGTCGGTCATGCCAGCTTCCGGTATCGGTTGCGAACGAACACGACGGCCGCAACGACGATGACGGTGATGAAGGCCACCGAAGCCCACACTGCGAACCCGCCCGCCTCGGCCGGGTACTCCACGGTGTCGCCCAGGAGGTGGTCGCGGATGATCCGGGGGTGTTGGTCGATCGAGAGCAGTGAGATCCATCTCGATCCGGCGAAGCCGGCGGCTGCGACCGCCGCGGCGATGGCGCTTCCCGCGACGATCAAACCGAGGAAGGCGGCGGCGGCGATCCCGGTGCGGTCGATCACCGAGGAGAGGATGAACACGATCGCTCCGTGAAGGGAGACGAAGGCGAGGGTGATGACGGGGACCTTCCAGAGGATGTCGAGGTTGTCGCTCATGTATGGCAGGAATCCCTCGTCTGCGATCAGGGCGAGCCCGATGTGGAGAACGACCTGGGGGACGATGTAGATGGCTCCGACGACCGTCGCGAAGGCCCCCACCTTGGCGCCCAGATAGCCATCAACCGTCAGCGGCCGCGAGAAGTAGACCGACAGCGCCCCTGACGATCGATCGGGAGCAAGCAGTTGGGGCCCGGCGAGAGCGATGAAGAGAAGCGAGATCGCCGAGTAGAAGTCGAACAGCCCTCCATATGTTGGGATTCCCTCTCTGAGACTCTCCTCGATGTTGCCGATGGCCCAGTGGATGCCGATGAAGACTGCGGCGGCTATCAGTGCGATTGAGATCAGTGCCCAGGGAAAGATCTTGAGTCGCGCCTTGCGACCCAGGCCGAGTACGCGACGGATGCCCTCGCGGTATACCGCGCGGCGAGCTCCCTTCGGTCCGGTGCGCGGGCCCTCGTAGGTCCGGTAGCCGCGGTCGTATATGACCTGATCGGTCATTGGTCCTCACCTATGGGGCGGAGAAAGAGGTCCTCGAGGGAAGCGGAGCCACGCACCATCCGCACCAGACCCGACTCGACGGCGGCCGCCTCCTCGACTACCGCGATCTCGATGGTCTCGTCACCGGGGCCGACGACGAGGCGGCGATCGTCGACCGTGACCGCCAAGCCTCGATTGGTGAGCCGCTCGGCGAGGCGGTTGGCATCGGAGAGAACCTCGACCTGCACGGTGCCGTGAGTCTCGAAACCTTCGAGCGGGCCGGAGCGGAGGAGATCACCGGCGTCGAGCATGACCACCCAGGAGCAGGTCTCCTCGATGTCGGTCAAGACGTGGGAGCTGACGATGACGTTGATGTCGAACTCGCCGAGCCGGCGAATGAGACGCAGCATCTGGTTGCGTCCGGCGGGGTCGAGCCCTGAAGCGGGCTCGTCCAGCAGCAGCAGGTCCGGGTCGTGGACGATGGACTGGGCCAGCTTCACCCGCTGCTGCATGCCGGTGGAGAAGTCGCCCAGAAACCGGAAGCGCTCCTCTTCGAGGCCGACTAGGAAGAGGGTCTCCGAGGATCGGCGCCGCGCCTCACTGGGTGGGATTCCGGCCAACTGGGCCGCATAGGCAACGAAGTCGGCGGCGGTCTGGTCCTTGGGAAGACAGGACCCTTCCGGCATGTACCCCATCTGGGCCCGGACACCCAGCGGATCGGTCTCCGGATCGTGGCCCATGACCTCGATGGAGCCTCGGGTGGGGTGGAGAAGACCGAGGAGGAGACGCAGCATCGTTGTCTTGCCGGCACCGTTGGCCCCTACCAGCCCGGTTACGCCGGGCGGGATCCGCAGATCCAGGTCGCGAAGGGCTACGACCTCGCCATAGTCATGAGTCAGCCCGCTGATTGTGACGATGTGGTCCTGACCCATTCAGCGGGCAGTGTGCCACGACCCGCCGTCAGCGGAAATCAGGGATGCCCCGGATACGCCCCCCAAAACCATTCTGTGAATGGTCGTTACCCGCCTACCACCTCGCGGAACCCTGCCCCCTCCGGCCGCTCCAATTGGTCCATTGTGCATTGGGTGGCGTCTTTGTCGGGACGCCAACGATGGAATCGGGATGCGTGCCGAAATCGGTCGCCCTCGAGCTGGTCGTAGCTGACCTCCACGACCACGCCCGGTCGGACGGGTGTCCATGAGTTGTCCTTTCCCGCCGACCATCGGCTCTGACCTCCTGGCGCCCTGGCTTGCTCATCGAAGCTGTCGTCGGATTTCAGCTCCATGAAGCGGTCGAAGAGCTCCTCCCGGTCCGCGTTGGGAAAGCCTGAGCAATGCCCGATGAAATGGAAGTCTCCGGTGTCGTTGTAGAGCCCGAGGAGCAGAGACCCGATCTTGCCCCCATCCTTGTGCTCCCGGAATCCGCCTACCACGACGTCGATCGTGCGCCGATGCTTGATCTTGATCATGGCCCTCTTGCCGGGCTGATAGGCGAGATCGGGATCCTTGGCGATGATCCCGTCGCATCCAGCCGACTCGAACTCGTGAAACCACTTCTTGGCAGTCTCCTCACTGTCGGTCTGCGGGGTCAGGTGCCAGGGAGACTCGAGCTCTGCGGCGAGGGCCACGAGCCGGTCTCGCCGCTCGGAGAAACCCAGCTCGCGCAGGTCCTTCCCGCGGTCGGCGAGAAGGTCGAAGGCCACCAATTCGGCCGGCGTCTCTTCGGAAAGCATGTTGATGCGCGACTCGGCGGGGTGAATCCTCTGTTGGAGGGTGTCGAAGTCGGTGGCGCCGTCGACCACGACCACGATCTCGCCGTCGACGACCGTCCCTTCAGGAAGCTGTTCGAGCGCCGGTGTCAGTTCCGGGAAATAGCGGAGCAGGGGACGTTTGTTGCGGGAATCGATGCGGACTTCGGGCTGCGACCAGGAGAGCGATCGGAAACCGTCCCACTTGGGCTCGTAGACGAAATCGCCCTTGGGCCAGTTCTCGGAGACTTTGGCTTCCATCGTCTCGACCGGCGGGGGAAATGGATGACTCACGGCATGGAGTGTATGCCCCGATAGCCTGAGGGCCAGATGTGGGCCAGGACCAAGAACGCAGCGAAGGTCACGTTCGAGATCTTCAAATCCGCCGGCAGGCAATACGGCATCGATCGGGTCAACCGGATGGCGGCGGCGGTCGCCTATCGCACCATGTTCGCCCTGGCCCCGCTGCTCCTGGTCGCGATCTGGGTCGTCAGTCTCTTCCTCGGAGACGTCGAGGCGAGAGGTGAGATCACCGATGCAGTGGGCCGCGTGGCCGGGACGACTGTCGAAACCGCCCTCGACAACTTTCTGAGATCGATCGGCGAGTCGAGCGGGGCGGTTGGGCTGATCGGAATTGGCTTGCTTCTCTGGACCAGCTCCAGCCTATTCATGGAGTTGCAGAACAACCTCAATGACATCTTCAACGTCCCCTACGAGCAGACCACCGGAGTCATGGGCTTCCTGATCAAGAGGGGCCTGGGATTCTTGTGGGCCCTCAGCCTTGGCCTGATGCTGGTCGCCATCTGGCTGCTCAACAGCTTGTGGCAGTTCGTCGACGAATTCCTGCCACCTGCCTTCGCTCCGGTCCACGATGTGATCTCCTACGTCGCGCCCGCGGCCAGCCTCCTCATCCTCCCGTTCTTGTTCGCGCTCATCTTCCAGAGCCTGACCAGGGTCAAGGTGAGGTGGCGAGCGATCTGGTGGGGCTCGGTCTTCACCGCTGCCGCTTTCCTGTTGGCCACGTATGGAACGGGTCTCTATTTCCTCTTGTCCGATACTTCGGCCGCGACCATCGCGGGCTCGATCTTCGTGGTCCTGTTGCTGGCCTACGTCCTCTCCGCCGTGTTCCTGTTCGGGGCTGAAGTGACCAAGGTCTACGACAGCTACCTCGACGGTGTCTCATTGCAGTTTCTCGACCGAGACGACCAACCCGAAGCCATCGTGGATCGGCCGGAACCATCCTTGCCTTTGGCCGCAATCCTCGCCTTCCTCGGCGGTCTGTTCGTCGGCTGGCGACGCAAATCGTGAGCAACCCTCTCGCCAACTAGCCCACCAAGGCAATAACCTCGCGGTCGATGGCAATCGACATTCCTGGCTTCGTCGCCGACTTCAAAGAGCACGCAACCGACCACGGGTTTCACGTACACGATGAGCGCCATTTCGTCGAGACCTATTCGTTGCGCCAGTCGTGGGAGGTCGATGTCCACCCCGAAGCCGGATGCGGCGGTCCCCTCGACCTCCACGTCGCCCTCGATGTGAACCCGAACGTCCTCCTCTCGTTGCGGGAGAGTCTCGAAGAGATGTCAGACTTCGAGGAGCCACCCGACGAGTACTTCTTCGACCTCTATTTCAATTGGGCTGTGCCCCCACTCCACGATCCGCCCGACCTCCTCGTGCTCGCCACCGACCTCGGCGGGCTTGGCGGGATGACCCTGCCCGTCGAGGTGTCGGCGGTCGATTCCTTTGCCGATGTGATCGCGGCACCCGAGCGGCGACTACAACTGACCGGCAAGAGCCAGGTGAGCCTCGTCGACATACTCATGGGCCGCGAGCAGCTCTGCGATGTGCTCGATCGGGCGCGTGAGGTGAGCGAGTACCTGCTCGACCGCGTCAGCGGCTGGATGGAGACACCGGGCGGCGGGTGAGTGTGCGCCGGTCTCAGAAGATCATGCTGATGATCGACCAGATGGCCAATCCTGCCGTGAGGGCACACAAGCCGTAGAACAGCCCCATGGTCACCGGCTTCGGTGGCGGCGCCTCCCGGACACGGTCGGTGGGCTCAGGCTGTGGCTTCTCGGGCTCGGGCGAGGTCTGCGGCCGCGTCCTGGACAGCCCCCCGTTGACGGCAGCCGCGAAGAGCGAAGGCTGGCTCGGCACGAACCTCAATGTCTCGTTTTCTGCCCGTATGGCGAACGTGGAGTCTCCCAGGTGACGGATATCGCACTCGCCCTTGGGCCATTGGCCGATCTCGGTCCCGGAGGCAGACAGCCGGACTACGTCGTCGCCCAGCTCGATGATCACCGGTATGTCATCCTCCGCAACGGTCACGATGCCGTCGTAGATGGGCATCTTCGCTTCCCCATTCGAATAGGCCCATACAAACTAGGCGTTTCGGGCGAAGGTGTCGACTAGAACTCGACCCCGATCGCCTCACAGAGGAACCTCGTGTACGGGCCCGCAGTGGCGAAGAGCGCAATGAGCTCGTCGGCGAAGTCGGGCGACGTCACCAGCTTCTGGGTCATCCGATTGCCGGCCGAGAAGCTCCTCAGCCTGAGGTCATCGGGAAAGGGATGGTCGGAATCGAGCTCCTTTGGAATCCGCTTCAGGCGATCGTGGTCGTGACTGCTCAGTGACCAGTCGTCGGTGAACTGCTTCGAATGGGCAGCCTTCTCCCAACCGCTGGGGTCGTCGTGGATGGCGAGGCGGATCTTCCGGGCGACCCTGGCCTCGGGTGACCACATCCCTGCTCCGGCGAAGTTCTGACCCGGCTCGATATGGAGGTAGAAGCCAGGGGCGTGGACGTCCTTTCCCATCTTGTGCCGGAACTGGATGCCCACATTCGTCTTGTATGGCGTCTTGTCCCTCGAGAAGCGCATGTCTCGATAGGGCCGCATGAGGGAGCCGCCGTTGGTGCGGGTGTCCGCTGCGAAATGAGGTGAGATCGACGCCAGACGATCCCCGAAGTCGGCTATGAAGTCGCGCGCCGGCTCACGGATGGTCTCGACATAGCGGACCTTGTTTTCTTCCCACCACTCCTTGTTGTTGTTCTCCG
>DASUUP010000296.1:0-3601 GCA_036373995.1 Acidimicrobiia bacterium | reverse complement strand
GCCGTGGAGAGAGTTCTCGCCGGCCCAGGCGGTGTGGCACTCATCGAAGGTGAGCCAGGTGTCGGGAAGACACGTTTGGCCAACGAAATCGTCGACGACGCCGAGTGGAGGGGTTTCGAGGTCAGTTGGGGGTCGTGCCGGCCCGGAGCCCTTCGACCATTCGCCCCGCTTGTGGAGATTCTCGAATCGCTGACACGGCTTCGCCTGGAGCAGCTCGCGGAGCAAGTTGCTCCGATCTGGTTCAACCAGGCTCTCCGGCTCGCTCCTGAGTTGGTTCATCGAGTCGACGGGTTGGAGGCTCCGGCTCCGTTGCGGCCTGCGGAGGAGCTGACTCGAACTCAGGAGGCGTTGGTACACACATTGGGAGCACTGGGGAAGATCGCGCCACATCTGATCGTCATCGACGACGTCCAGTGGGCCGATCGCGACACGTTGGCCGTCCTCACTCAACTGGCGGCGCGACTGATTGGGACCAGGGTCCTGATCCTGCTCTCGTTCCGGAGCGAGGAAGCACGAGGTGAGCCGGAGGTTTGGGACGTCATCAGAGATCTGGACCGAGTCGCCGGGCTGGGGAGGGCGGTGCTGTCGCCGCTCTCGGTCTTCGAATTGGAGGAGATGGTCCGCCGCATCCTCGACGTGCCCCGGCTCCAGCCATCGGTGGCGACACGTCTGCATCGTGAGACCGGGGGAAACGCGCTCTTTGTCCTCGAGACCCTGCTCGCGCTGAGGGATCGTGGGTCATTGGAAAGCGGTGACGACCTCCTTGCGTCCCTCGAGCCCTCCATTGACGGCAAGGAGCTGCCGGTTGCACCCAGGGTCCGCTCCGTCATCGAGTCCCGGATCTCGCTGCTGGGCGACGAGGTCACCGCGGTCTATGAGCTGGCATCTGTGATAGGAGATCCGGTGAGGCTCGAGCTTCTCGAAGCCACGTCGACCCTGGCACGTCCGGTCATCCTCGATGCCGTCGACGAGCTCCTTCATCGCGGGCTCCTTCGCGAAGTGGAGGCGGGGATTTACCGAATGGCACACGACCAGATCCGGCAAGTGGCATACGGCGCAATACGCCCCAATCGCCGGACCGGGCTGCACACCGTCATCGCCGAGAATCTGGTCAGACTGGACGCAAGCGCGGTCGAGGAGATCGGTCATCACTTTCTGCTTGCTGGTGACTCGGATCGGGCCGGGCGATATCTTCTCAAAGCCGGTTTGCGGGCGGTCGAGCTGAGCGCCTTCGCCACAGCCGAGAGCCACCTCCAGCAAGCCCGCCTGGCATCTATCAGGGCCTCGTGGCCCCAGAGCGAGAGATACTCGCTGCTAGGGCATCTCGAAGGAGTCTTGGGCGTTCTCGGTCGGCGGGCCGACCAGGCGGAGGTCATCGAGGAAATGGCAGGTCTGGTCGACCCCGGCACCGAGGCAGAGCTCGCCAGGCGTCGTTCCTGGCTGCTGGCGCATGAGGGCCATTTGTCGGCAGCTGAGGAAATGGCGGCGCGATCGGTGCGACTGGAAGATGCATCGGGACGAGTTTCATCCGGCAGGGCGGCCTCCCTCGTTGCGTTGGGGACAGTCCGCAGATGGTCTGGCAGACCCCTCGATGCGGTGCCCGACCTGGAAGCGGCCGTAGCGGCCTCGGGTCAGGACGACGAGCAGAGAGCCCGCGCCCTCACCGAGCTGGCAAGCACGCTCGTCGAGGTGCAGCGATACGCCGATGCGATGGATCCACTCGAAATAGCCCTGTCGATATATGAGCACCTCATGGATCTTCGGGGCCAGGCCGAGATCGGCGGTATCCGTGCCCGGGCTCTGAGTGAACAAGGCAAGCGAGACGAAGCCCAAGACCAGTACAACTCCACGATCGATCTCTGTCGGAGAATCGGCTATCGACACGGGGAGGGAGTGAACCTGGTCAATCTGGCCAACCTGCACCAGCTCCACGGCAAAGCGGCGTCCGCCCTGGAATGCTATGACCAGGCAGCGGCCATCTTCAATGACTTGGGCAACCTCCGCGGCGAGGCCATCGTCCTTGCTAACTCGGCCTCAGCTCGGCACAACATTCTCGGCGACGACGAGCGGGCGCTGGCGGACGCCGGCCGAGCGATGGAAGTCTTCCAGAGCTTTGGCGACCAAGGGCGTCTGGCCCAATGTGAGGAGATCGTCGCAGGGATCAGCGCTCGTGCCGGCGATCTCGACAAGGCAGCTCGGTTGATTGAAGAGAGCATCAGCAGGCTCCAGGGCACAGGTGACCTCGGATTGGAAGTACAACACCTGCGATCGCTTTCTTTGGTCGAGATGGCCAACGGAGATCTCGAGTCGGCACAGGAGGCAATCGATCGGGCCGAGAGGGTCGCTCGTGAGGTGGGCTACGACGAGATCACCGTTGATCTCCTTTCGCTGCGTGGGCTCATCGAGATGCTCCGGGGGCATGTGGAGGATGGCTTGGCGATGACGCGCCGAGCAGCCGAGCACGTGACAGCGGGCGTCGAACGCCGTTATCTCATTCACCATCGTCACGCCATGGCCGCCGATGCCGCGGGTGACACCGAAGAATCGCGATCGGCGGCCCTCCGAGCATCCGCCGAGCTCGAGCATGTCCTGTTCGGGCTCGACGAAGAGGCGAGGGAACGGGCGGTCGACCGGGTACCGGAGCACCGGGCGATTGTTGCCATGGCCAATGTCAATTCGCCATCCACCATCGAGGTCGAGCTCCCATCTTCCGAAGCTCCCACGGGGAGACCGCTGGAGGCGGGTGACCTGGTTTCGGTCGCTTGGACGATCGAACATCCCGATGATCGGCTGATCGATGCGCCGATCGATCGAAGGCGTCATCGGCTCGTCCGGCTTCTCACCGAGGCGAGCGCTCATGACGCGGCACCGTCTGTGGAGGACCTCGCCGAGGCGCTGGATGTGAGTGCGTCGACTGTTCGTCGCGACCTTGCCAATCTGCGGGATGCTGGTTGTGAATTGAGGACCAGAGGGCAGCGCAAGGCCTCATGACGGAAGGTCCCAATTCGGGGCTCGACTAACTGAGACAGATTCGAGACAGCCACCCGGCATAGTCAGTCTCGACCGCATCTACCTGGAGCTAGGAGGTTCCCCTCATGCGTCGCCGTCTGGCCGTCATCGCGATAACCGTCATGTCCGCACTTGCCATGGCTGCTCCCGCACTTGCTTCTGTGAAGAACATGAGCTGAGTTCCGGAGCCGGCTGACCGATCGGGTTCGCCCAGGAAGTCGGTCGGCGCAAGAGCTTTCATCTGGGCGTCCGTAGGACCCGAATCTTATGAACCGAATTACCGGCCATCGGGCACCCAACCCACGGACGCCCAGATGAAAGCTCTCTTCTGGAGCACCACCCACGCACAGTGGGTCGACGTGGGACTCTAAGTGGCCTGGGTGCGGATTGCGCCCGATTCTCGCCCATTCGTGCGTAGCAAGGCCATAGTTGTGGGCGTGCCGGAGTGGGTCGACGGGCTCCCCGGTTTGATCGACGAGCTCGAGGCGGATTGGGCCTTCGAGGCCAAGGGCCCGTTGGAAGGTGGCACCGAATCTGGTTGCTGACGTTGCGCTCTCCGATGGCACGGCGGCGGTGCTCAAGTTGGTCATCC
>DASUUP010000295.1:0-2774 GCA_036373995.1 Acidimicrobiia bacterium | reverse complement strand
CGAATGCATTGGCCGAGGCTGAGGGAGAGGACGTTCCCGAGAACATGGATCTCACCATCTCGGGTACGACGACCTTCACCCACTCGGTTGCGGACGGGCCGGAGCCCGGCACATACGAGGTGACGATCACCGGAGATTTCTCGAACCTCGAGTTCAGCGGGACCGTCGACGGCGAGCCGATCACAGAGAATGGCGAGGAGATCCCCGACGTGGCCGAGATGGATCCCGTCGACGTGACCATCATCGTCGACGAACAGGGCAACGTCATCAGCGACGAGTCCGGCATGGGTGAAGGCTTCCTGGGGAGCCTGGGTGGGCTCGACATGCTGAATTCGCTCGGTCCGGCCGCCGGCGCCGGAACCAACCAGTTCGTGGGACCGCCCCTTTCTGACGACGAGGTCACCGTGGGGGATACGTGGTCGGAGACGGTCGAGATACCGACTCTGCCTGACGACGAGCCCGTCAGCAGCGTGATCGAGAGCGAAGTCGTGTCGACCGAAGACCTCGACGGGGTGGAGGTCTTCGTCATCGAGACCACGACGTCGACCTCGGCCATCGAGTTCGATCTCGCCGAGCTACTGATCGGCTTCATGACCGCCTTCGTGCCCGAAGACGCCAGCGAGGAGGAGTTGGCCGAGATGGACGCTCTGATCGAAGAGCTCCGGTTCGCCTTCTCCGTGGATCCTCAGGTCGCCGAGATGACCACCTGGTTCGACCACGAGGCCGGGCTGACTCGCCAGGCGCACCTCCTCAACTCGACTCACATGGTCATGGACATCAAGGTCCCGGATGAGACGACCGGTGAGCTCGTGGAGATGGGCCTGGACATGACCATCGACCAGGACGTCACCTACAGGCTCGTGGACGCCGACGGCGCCTGATCCGCTGCTCGCCGCTCAGCGACGACGGTTCTGCCGCCAGTCCGAGTAGACCTTCCGAATCAGCGATCCGGTCGACTGGAGGCCGGATGACGGCTTCATCACGTCAGGAACGGTGGGCTGGTCGTGGGGTGACTCACGATCCTCGAGTTGCTCACGTAGCTCGCGCAGACGCTCTTTGAGGAAGTGGGCCTCAGTCTCGGCCTTCGCCGCCCGTTCCCGGGCCTCGGCGAGCTGCTGTCCGGCCTCGTGGAGGTTTCCCAGCTGGTTGAGCATCTTGTTCCAGGCGTCCAGCGGCACGAGCATCGTGCCCTCGGGGATCTCGGGCTCCCCGCTGGCATCTTCCTTCGCTGTCAGGTCGACTTGGATGTCCTCGTTGGCAGGCTCAGGGATCCGGCCGCGGCTATCGGTGTCCCGTCCGATCTGATCACTCCAGCGCCTGATGCCATCGAGGGAGACGATGCGCAAGAAACCGTCGTCTGTCTTCTCGAGATGGCTGGGGATGTCCTTGCCCCGCGCCAGCTTCTTGAGTGTCGATGCCGAGATGCCGGTCACCGCGCTCGCCTCCCGAATGGTGAGCCAATCGTCACCATCATCGGTGCGGCCCTTGCTCGTTCGAGGCTTGGGGGATGCGCGCCGCGCCGAGCGAAGCACCTCGGTCTCCCACAAGAAGGCAGAGTCTCGACTGGCCACGGGCACATCATAAGTGGCTTCTCCACCGGCAGGTCAGACCACCCCTAGGATGCGCTCCCGATGACACCGCCGCAGAAGCCCGGCCTCCCCTCCGAGGACGAAGTCAGGTCTCTGGTCGAGCGCATTCTCGACGGGGTCGTCGATCCGGAGGAGAACCGCGACGTCCCGGTGAATAGAGATGTGACACCGACGACACCGCCCGGAGGAGAGGGGATCGCGATCGGAGCGGACCACGGGGGCTTCCCGCTCAAGGAGAGGATCGCCTTCAGGCTGAAGGAAGCCGGGTGGGAGGTGACTGACTGTGGCACCGACTCGCACGAGCCCGTGGACTATCCGGATTTCGCCCATGCCGTGGCCAAGAAGGTGGCAGACGGTGAGTGTCGGTGGGGGATCGTGATCGACGGAGCCGGAGTCGGCTCGTCGATGGTGGCCAACAAGGTCCCGGGCGTGAGGGCAGCCCTCTGTTATGACATCTCATCGGCCCGCAACAGCCGGGAGCACAATCATGCCAACGTGCTCACTCTGGGGGCAGGGCTCATCGGTGAAGGGCTAGCGTGGCAGATCGTCGAAGAGTGGCTGGCGACCGATTGGGGCGGAGGCCGTCACGCCCGGCGGGTCTCCAAGATCGATTCGATAGAGAAGCAATACTCCGGGCCGGAATGAAGACGCAGCACCGATGAACCGAGAAGCCCTCGTCGAGGCGATCACCCGTGAGGTGCTGGCCGCGCTCTCCACACGCTACGACATGGCCGAGACCGGGGATGAGGTCCGTCAGGTGGTCGCCAACGGCGCCGACCGGGTCGCCTTCCACGGTGAGGCCGCAGATGTCCCCCTCGACTTGGCCCGCTATATCGACCACACGCTGCTCGGGCCCGATGCCACGGCCCAGGACATCGACCAACTCTGCGAAGAGGCAGATCGATATGGCTTCGCCTCCGTGTGCATCAACCCGACCTGGGTCAAACGCGCCGCCAACAACCTGCGCGGCACCAGCGTGCCGGTGTGCACGGTCATCGGCTTCCCGCTCGGGGCAACCACACCCGAAGTGAAGGCCATGGAGGCCCGCAAGGCCTTGCGCGACGGCGCCCGAGAGGTGGACATGGTCATCAACATCGGAGCCCTCAAGTCGGGCGACCACGAACTCGTTTACGACGACATCGCCAAGGTGGTGGACGCCGCCCACGAGGTGGGTGCCATATGCAA
>DASUUP010000294.1:0-3564 GCA_036373995.1 Acidimicrobiia bacterium | reverse complement strand
AGGGATTCGCTTCGGGTGGTCAGACCGCTCATTGCGTCCGCTGATGCTCGGAACCGCGACCCAAATGGGAGTGTTCGCCTGGGCCTGGTACGCCTGGCAGCCCTACTTCCTGGAGCTCCTCGAGCGTGACGTGGTGTGGGTGGCGGGAGTGGTGGCAGCCCTGCTCTCGATCTCGATGATGATCGGGAATGGCCTCGTCGAGGTGGTGACGAGATGGTGCGGAAGACGGACCACCCTGTTCTCGTGGTCGGCGAGTGTGTTCTCGCTGTCCCTGATCGGCGTGGGCCTCGCGTCCTCGTTCACCCTGGCTCTGATCCTTCTCTGCGTCGCCAGCGCCGCGAGGGGAGTTCAGAGCCCGGTTCGGCAGGCCTTCATCCATCGGGTCGTCCCAACCCAACAGCGGGCGACCGTCGTCTCGCTCGACTCGATGATCACAGGGGGAGCGAGCGTCGTCGGCCAGACCGGTCTCGGTTATGTCGCCGAGCAAGACGGATTCTCGGCCGGTTACGTAGTCTGCGGCGCAGTCACGCTGGCTGCACTCCCCTTCTACGCCCTCGTCCGCAACGTCGGAGACGACGCCGACTACTTCGAAGGGCGACGCCCCGACTACGCATGCGCAACGCCAGGCGTCCCGGCCATCTCACAGGTGGCGGGTGATGTTGCGGTGGAGTCGGAGGCGGGAACGGCGGGCTGAAGCGACTGCGTCGTCTCCCTATGTACTCTCAGATGGAGAACGTTGAAAGGAGGTGAAGTGTGAAACGCGATTACGCACGGCTGACCCGGCCAATGGTTCGCAAAGACGGGGAGCTGAGGCCGGTGGCGTGGGATGAGGCCATCGCCACCGCGGCAGAGGGACTCTCCCGTTACCGGGGCGAGTCCTTCGGGATGTTCAGCTGCTCGAAGGCGACCAACGAGGTCAACTACATCGCCCAGAAGTGGGCCCGGATGGTCATGGCCTCCAACAACATCGACAGCTGCAACCGCACCTGACACGCTCCCTCCGTCGCCGGTCTGGCGGCTGTGTTCGGAGCGGGCGGTGGCACCAGCTCGTATCAGGAGATCGAGGAGACCGATCTCATCGTCATGTGGGGATCCAACGCGCGTGAGGCGCATCCCATCTTCTTCCATCACGTCCTCAAGGGCATCCGCAACGGCGCCCGGATGTACGCCGTCGATCCCCGGCGGACTTCCACCGCAGCCTGGGCGGACCTCTGGCTGGGGATCGATGTCGGATCCGATATCGCATTGGCCAATGCGGTCGGGCGCGAGATCATCACCCAGGGCCTCCATAACGATGAGTTCATCGAAGCCGCCACCGAGGACTTCGACGCCTATGCCGAGTGTGTCGACGACTACACCCTGGAACGTGCCTCGGCGATCACGGGCATTCCCTCTTCTGCGATCCAGGAGCTGGCCCACGATTACGCCACCGCCGAGACGGCGCAGATCTGCTGGACGCTTGGGATCACCGAGCATCACAACGCCACCGACAACGTGCTCGCCCTGATCAACCTCGCCCTCCTCACCGGTCACGTCGGTCGCTACGGATCCGGCCTGGTTCCTGTGCGGGGGCAGAACAACGTGCAGGGTGGTGGCGACATGGGTGCGCTCCCCAACAAGCTGCCCGGTTTCCAGGACGTCGAAGACCCCGAGCTCAGGGAGAAGTGCGAAGCGATCTGGGGTTGCGTCGTTCCTCCCGAGGCCGGCTGGCACATCAGCCGGATGCACGAGGCGATGGACGAGGGGATGCTCAAGTGCCTCTTCGTGCTGGGGGAGAACCCGCTCCAGTCCGAGGCCGACGCCAGGAAGATGAGGGAACGCCTCGAGAGCCTCGAGTTCATGGTCGCTCAGGACATCTTCCTCACGGCCACCGCCGAGCTGGCCGACGTCGTCCTGCCCGCCGCCGGATGGGGCGAGTCCGAGGGAACATTCACCTCCAGCGAACGACGCGTTCAGCGGGTCCGCAAGGCCGTGGATCCGCCAGGCGAGGCCATGACCGACATCGAGATCTTGAGCCTGCTCGCTCGGGCGATGGGCCATGACTTCCCGACGCCTACGGCAGAGGAGGCCTGGGACGAGCTGAGGGCCGTCTCACCGCTGCACGGGGGGATGTCCTATGAGCGGCTGGAGGCGATGGGGGGCATCCAGTGGCCCTGTCCCGACGAGAGCTCCGACGGCGAGCTCTTCTTGCATGGTCGTCTGTGGGAGCGACCGGTGACCACTAGGCGGGCGCCGTTTCATGCCGTGGAATACGCGGCTCCCGTCGACGAGCTCAATGAGGAGTTCCCGACACGACTCACCACGGGTCGCCGGCTCGACTCGTACAACACCGGAGTGCAGAGCGGCCGCTATTCGTCGCCGCGTCGCATTCCGGGCGTGTTGGATCTGTCGCCGGAGGACGGCGCCGAGCTGGGCGTGTCCGAGGGCGATCGGGTCAGGGTCACGTCGCGACGAGGGAGCCTGGAGGCCCCGGTCCGCTTCGATCGTTCCTTACGCCCGGGTCTGGCATTCATGTCCGTCCACTTTCCCGACGACACCGACGTGAACGTGCTCACCGTCGACGCCTGGGATCCCAAGTCGGGCACCGCCGAGTTCAAGGCAACCGCAGTTCGCGTCGATCCAATCGGCGCCAGCAGCTCCTGATGGACCTCCGGCTCATGCTCGACCGGCCCACCGAGGCTGAACGGGCCGCCGTCGACGCACTGCTCGGCGCCGATCAGGCGTTCAATGGGCGCATCGTCTACGGCGGTCATTCGGCGCGAGCCCAGCGACATCTCCTCCTCCCTGCCCTCCATGCGGTCCAGGATGCATCCGGGGCAGTCAGCCGGGGGGCACTCGCCTACATCTGCGACCGTCTCACCATCCCTCCCGCCGAGGCCTATGGGGTGGCGACGTTCTATGCCCTCTTCGATGTCGATGGCCCTCCCGGCCCGACGATCCACGTATGTGACGACATCGTCTGTGCCCAGCACGGCGCCGAGGAGTTGTGCGCGGCGCTGGATGAAGCGGGGACTGCCTACCAACGGAGTCCCTGTCTGGGACAGTGCGACCGCGCACCGGCCGCGATGTTCCACGAGCCGGGTACAGGGTACGGGAACGCCGCACCGGTGGACCAGCGCTCGGTTGCCACACCGGTGTTCGAGGAGTTGCCCGCCGGGCTAGTCCATCAGGATGCATCGGAGCTGACCCTGATGAGCCGCGTCGGCGTCGTCGACCCAAACTCGCTCGACTCGTATCGCGAGGTCGGTGGGTTCGATGTCCTGGCCCGCGCCCGGGAGATGGGTTCGTCTGCGATCATCGATGAGCTGAAGAGGTCCAACCTTCGAGGTCGTGGCGGTGCCGCCTTCCCGATAGGGATCAAGTGGGAGGGTGTCCGCAACGCACCGGGAGCGGAGAAGTACGTCATCGCAAACGGCGACGAGTCGGAGCCAGGCACGTTCAAGGACCGGCTCTTGATGGAAGCAGACCCGTTCGCCGTGGTCGAGGCGATGGCGCTCTATGGGCTCGCCACCGGGGCGAGCCAGGGGTACATCTATGTTCGCGGCGAGTACCCGACCGCAGAGA
>DASUUP010000293.1:0-2962 GCA_036373995.1 Acidimicrobiia bacterium | reverse complement strand
CCTCGCGGTTGACCGTCAAAGAGGTCGCCCTCCAGTCGGGCATATACGCCACGTTCATGCCCAAACCTCTGCAAGACCATGACGGCTCGGGGATGCATCTGCACCTGTCTCTGTTCGAAGGCGACACCAACGCCTTCCATGAGCCAGGCACCCAAGGTGGGCTGTCGAAAGTGGCCGAGGCTTTCATCGCCGGGCTGCTGAGGCACGCCGCGGAGATGACCGCCGTCACCAACCAGTGGGTGAACTCGTACAAGCGCCTCGTCGGGGGCTTTGATGCCCCCATCTACATGTCCTGGGCTCGAAACAATCAGTCGGCCCTCGTCCGGGTACCTTCGGTGAAGAAGGGCAAGCCGTCGTCGGTTCGGGTCGAGTACCGGGCTGCCGACGCCTCCTGTAATCCCTACCTGGCGCTGTCGGTCATTCTCGCCGCCGGGCTCGCCGGGATCCGGGAGGGCTACGAGCTTCCTCCCGAGATCGCTGCCGATGTGCACAAGATGACCGCAGCGGAGCTGGCTGCCGCGGGCGCCAAGCGTCTGCCCGACACCCTGGCCTCGGCACTGGACATCATGGAGTCTTCCGACCTGGTGGCCGCAGCTCTGGGAGAGCACGTCTTCAATTGGTTCTTGAGAAACAAGCGGGCGGAGTGGGGGAGATACCAGAGTCATGTCTCCCGCTTCGAATTAGAGACTTATCTGCCGATCCTGTGATAGCGGCCGTCTACCCCGAGCCGGCGTCCGAGGACCTGGCAGACGGTCTGGCTCTGTCCGGGGTCTCCGTCAAGTCCGTCGACGAAATCGCCGTCGATAACACCACCATCCGCGATGCCGACCTCCTCGTCGTCGAGTTGGGTAACGGCCCCTTGCGTCAATTGCGCGAGGTCGCCCGCATCGAGGAGATGTTGGGGTTGCCGGTGATCCTGGTGGCGGCGACCGAGCACCTCGCCCTTCTCGAGAGCAGTGGGGTGGTCGCCGATTTCGTGGTATCCCCCATCGACCCGGTGGAGCTCCGGATCCGCATCGATAGATGCGCCCATGCCGACCCCGGCGACGAAGTCTTACGGTTCAAAGACCTCGAGCTCAATCCGCTCAACTATCAGGCGACGTTGGCCGGCGAGCCGATCGACCTCACCTACATGGAGTACGAGCTGCTTCGCTTCTTGGTCGAGAACCCGGTGCGGGTGTGGTCACGCGAGCAGTTGTTGTCCAAGGTCTGGGGCTATGAGTACTACGGCGGCGCCCGCACCGTCGATGTCCACGTCCGCCGTCTTCGCTCCAAACTCGGCGAGGAGCGGGCGTCGTGGATCGCCACAGTGCGCTCCGTCGGGTACCGCTGGGGGTAGATGGCCGAGTCGAACGTGAGGGTATGCGCGCTCAGCGCGCTCCGTTGCACACTCGACGCCCCAGGTCGAGCCCAACCTGCCCACCCGTGGCACAATCCCGGTATGGGTTTTCGCACCAAACAAGTCCATAGTGGGGTCACGCCGGATCCCACGACCGGGTCCATCCTGACCCCGATCTTTCAGTCGACGACTTTCGTCCAGGACTCCGTCGACGAGTACATGGGCAAGGGGTACTCCTACTCCCGTGCCGGCAATCCCACCGTGCGCGCCCTCGAGGAAAAGCTGACTGCGCTCGAAGGCGGCCTGGACACCACCGCATACGCATCGGGGATGGCGGCCACTGTCGCCGTCCTGCTGGCGGTGCTCGAGAACGGGGATCACATCGTTGTCGCCGATGTCATCTACGGCGGCACCTACCGGTTCGTCGACCAGTTCCTCACCAAGTTCGGCGTCGATGTCAGCTTCGTCGACACCTCCGACACCGACGCCGTCGTCGGCGCGATCGGGGACGAAACCAAACTCGTCTTCACCGAGACCCCGGCCAACCCAACTCTGAAGGTCACCGACCTGGCCGCGGTTTCGGCCGTATGTGAGGAACGGGGCATCCTCCACGTCACCGACAACACCTTCCTCACCCCTTATTTCCAGCGCCCGTTCGAGTTGGGAGCGGACGTCATCATCCATTCGACCACCAAGTTCCTCGACGGTCACAACGCCACGCTGGGCGGTGCGGTGGTCGTCAACGACGCCGAGCTTCAAGAGAAGATCGCCTTCGCCCGCATCTCGGCCGGTCTGGTGATGTCACCCATGGTGGCCTGGCTCACTCTCCAGGGCGTGAAGACGATCAGCGAGCGAATGGACCGTCACTCAGCCAATGCGATGGCGGTGGCCGAATTCCTCCAGACACAGGACAAGGTCGAATACGTCAATTATCCGGGACTGGCCGACCATCCCCAGCACGAGCTTTCTGCCAAACAGGCGTCAGGATTCGGAGCGATGGTCTGCTTCGAGGTCATGGGAGGGGTCGAAGCCGGGAAACGGCTGATGGACAACATCGAGCTGTGGAGCCTGGCGGAGAACCTGGGCTCGGTCGAGTCGTTGATCACCCATCCGGTGACCATGACACACGCCGCGGTCCCTCGCGAGGAGCGCGTCGCGGCAGGGATAACCGATGGGTTGGTGAGGCTCTCTGTCGGCCTCGAGGATTCTGAAGACCTCATCGACGCCCTCAACCGGGCTCTTCGACACGTGTGACCGATGGGCGGACCCCGGCATCGAGTCTTGGCAGCCGCCGGACTCGCCGCCGGACTCGTCGTGATCCTGGCTGTGACCGCGCCACCCGTCGACGAAGAGATCGATGCCGCAGTGCAACGAGCCGGAGGTGTGTGTCTGGAACTACAGCGCTGGACGATTTTCGGCTGGAGCACCGTGGGCCAGACCCACACCGTGGGGCACATCCGAAAGAGCAATTGGCGGCCCGCAGTCCCGGATCCGCCTTGTGCCCAGGTTCCTGAACGCGATTATCTGGTGCGGGTATTCACCGAACCGGCCGGGATCTACCGGTTGTGCGGTCTTGCCGATGACAACGGCTGTGTTGAGTTCAAACGCGCCGGGCCCTGATGA